>NZ_JACHCW010000010.1:0-257058 GCF_014200825.1 Pedobacter sp. AK017 | reverse complement strand
TGATGAAAGCTATACCTAAATTTACCTAACTTTTCAAACTGTTCCATTTTTTGTTATATAGAATCAACTTAACTAACCATCCATAGGTGGAATATCTTATTCATCTACTAATTCGCTGAAATGGCCTGGGCAATATTTGAAAATGCAAACTTATCCAGTTCAACCATTTTAGCCAGTTTCTTAAGCTCTTCAGCACTAATGACCTGGTATACTTTCAGCATCTTTCCATCCGGATAACTTACGCTCGCAAACAACTTTTCTTTTCTGATTTCTTTCTTCCCCATGCCTATTTATGCTGGTCAATTGCCGCCTGAAACATTGTCCGCTCTTTCTCGCTTAGATTTGTGCCGTATTTAGCGAGGTATTCCGTAGCTACTGGGACGTATTCCGTCCAGTTCTGGGTATTGTAGTAATCTACTGTTTTAGCCCGCAAAAGAATCTCTTCACCTGCTGCACCATAACCCGCTACAGCTTTGCCGATTTCATCCCAACTTGCTTTTTTCTGCATCAACGGTTCCATTTCGCCTTTAAAAATTAGGTTCATCATCGTCGTAGTATATTTTCTGTCGCCGAGCACTTTTTTAAAGTCCGCCTCGTTCTTGATCATCAGTTGAAAACCTGTGTCCTTAGTGCTCTTGGTAAATTGAGCTACCGAGTTGACATCATCTTCGCTCAGCGGGGATTTCATCGTGGCAATGTATTCCGAACCAATCAACGCAGCTCCGGGTTTGTCGCCTGCCTGAGTGGACATCATCGCCAGTTGCTTTAAAAATGCCTCATCTTTTTTACCATCAATATATTGCTGGAACATTCCACTATAAATCTGTGCAGGCTCCGTCAAATCTGCATCCTTTGCCGTTACGTTGGGGATAATACCCATAATAGGGTTTAAAACCGAATGAATTTTGCGCAACTCCGCAAAGGGGATTTTTACTACCTCTCTATCGTAGGTCATCAATCCATTTTGTTCCCCCTCGACGTCAAACGGCTGGGTATAGATCGAACCCGATAAGCCATCTTTATGGAACAATTGCAGGTGCTGGTTCATAATGGTGTATTTCGCTTTCAGCGCCGCTGGTTTTTCCTGAATGTATCCCCATGCCGAACTGGTCAGCCATTGGTGATTGGGAATAAACACCCCAATACCTCCAAACTCACCGCAAATTCTTGCCTTACCATCTTGTTTGATGCTATTCATCGGATCTGGATAGGCATGTACATCGGTCATATCTGCGCCTACATAAGCATTCGGTGAAGGGGAACGCAATATTTCGTTCACGTAAAGCAATTCACCGGAATGGCCGTTCACGATCCTTGAAGGGTCAGTTGTCTTGATCCATTTGGTCAGACGTTCCTGATCATACTGCCCCCATTTCTCATTGAACAATACCCAGGTTGTAATTGAAGGATAGTTGTGCAGTTGCCTTAATATTTCCGCAGAACCAGCCTCAAACGCAGCTTTACTTCCTTCAGGTAACCGCTGGTTCGGATTTACCATATCCTGCCACACGAGCATACCCAATTTGTCCGCGTGATAGTACCACCTGGCAGGCTCCACTTTAATGTGTTTACGGATGGTGTTGAAACCCATAGCCTTGATTGCCTTGATGTCAAAAGCTAGTGCTTCATCTGTTGGAGCAGTATACAGCCCCTCTGGCCAAAACCCTTGGTCCAGGGTTCCCAGGTTGTAGTAAGGCTTGTTATTCAGCATAATGCGCTCAACGCCCTTTTCATCCTTAGCTACCGAAATCTTACGCATACCAAAATAAGATTTAACAACATCACTGCCCAGCTTCGCGGTAAAATCATACAAATAGGGGTTTGCTGGAGACCAAAGTTTCAACTCTTTAACCGGAACAGGAATCACGGTATTGGACATCCCTTTAATAATCCTACCATCAATAGTCAATTCCACGGCTGATTTTGTGGAAGAGTTTACACTGATGTTAACCTGTGATTTGTCGATGTCCGGTGTAATGGTTAAGCTGCTAATACTTGCGGCCGGAACCACTTCCATCCATACCGTTTGCCAAATGCCTGAACTAGGTGTATAATAAATATTTGCCGGATTTAGCACTTGCTTACCATGAGGCCCAACACCCTGATCGCTGGGGTCCAATACCTTGACTACAATTTCATTCGAGCCATCCTTTAATGCCGCTGTTATATCATAGCTAAACTCCGTGTATCCACCAGAGTGTTTACCGACTTCCAATCCGTTGACAAACACTGTTGCTTCATAATCCACCGCACCAAAATTCAGCATCACACGTTCTCCCCCCGAAGTAACCGGACGTACGAAAGAGCGCTTGTACCATAAATTTTGTGTAGGCAGCAAAGGCTTTTTCACTCCTGATAGTGCCGATTCGATCGGATAAGGCACCAAAATTTGGCCTGAATACTCAGAGGGTTTTGTAACATCCTTTTCGGTGATTGCATAGTCCCAGAGCCCGTTAAGATTTGTCCAATTTCCCCTCACGAGCTGTGGCCTTGGATATTCCTTCAAGGCATTTGCAGGAGAAACTTCATTTGCCCACCTGGTTTGTATGGGCACATTTTGCATTTTGTAATTATTTTGAGCTGTAACCGAAAGGGAGAACCCTAACAATCCCACTGCCGATAAAAATTGATTGATTTTCATTATAAATTAATTATTTCTTTGTTGATTTTTTTGTATGATCAAGGGCTTCGCCTGTTCCTTAAATTTGTTTCGTCTGGACTTGACTGGCAAAGCTGCGTTCTGATATATGGCCAGGCCATAACCGATCAACAGATCCTCCTGATCCATAGTATGCATTTTTGACCTCATTGGTTGGACGCCCATGCCGCCAGCAAATGTGTTTGCAATAAAGACATTATTGCCCCCGAAGATCCGTTTCACTTTATGAATCTCGGTGCTGTGCGGTTTAAAGATCGGCGTTACTCTATCCTGTGGCGCGCGAGAAATCAAGCCCGCAAAATAGTTCTTACGATATGTTCCTCCTTCAGACCAGTCCCTCAGAGAAAATGCCGACGAAAATAGATTTCCTTCCACCATATATGGCCCGTGATTTACTTCAGCGAAGAAGTCAACATAATCATTGTTTTCAAATACGTTATCAGACACATTGGCGCCTTGTGCCATCCAGTCCAGCCAAAGGCCAATAAAAGAATTATATACATGGTTACCTTTAATCACCATATCGACAGCCGCGTGAAACTTTATCCCAGCCATCTCCGCGCCATAAAAATTCCGGCGTGTGTAAACATCATGCACTTCATTATCCAAAATTTGGCTGTAGGCCGCCCCAAAACTGCCGCATATTCCTGCTGCGCCGCAGTTAAAGATCTTATTCCGGCGAACAATGTGAGAGCCAATATTGTCTTTATTCCATCCAGCATCTATCACTCGGAGGATCATTTCATTATAAAGATCGGCTCCGTCCTTGCTCATATCCGCTGACCATACATTTTGACCGGAAGCACGATCTTTGCCCAATGTAATTCCCACACATTTGCTATCCGAGATCACATTATCTTCAATGATCCAACCTTTGCTCCAGTTTGTACCAATTAGCCCAATCTGCTCTGCTGTGGGAGCGGCCCACTGAGTGGCAGCCTGGCTCATATGAAAACCCTGAACTTTGATATAATTCACTCCAGTTTTAGCAGGGTAAAAGCAAGAAGGACGCACCGTGATTTCTACAAGCTCCTTATTTGGATCAAGATCTCCGAAATTCGCTGTAATTATCGTTTGGCCATTTTCCGATTTGCAATTCCAACTTACATGTTCTTGCAGCGCTTTGCCATTTAGGAATATTTCACCTCTATGAAGCGGCCTCATTGGAAAGAACCAGTCTCCATAAATAAGCACTTTGTAGGGATTGTAATCGCCAAAGTATGAATCAAGAAAACAAATTTCCCATGTACCTTGTGTAATAAGTCTTTTCCATCCCTTTGCAATTTCAGAGCCTTTAATTTCTACCCTTTCACCTACAGCAGCCCGGTAGACAATTCTTTCATTATTAGACCTTCCACCTAAATATGGCGCTACCAGTTCACGGTATACACCCTCATGAACGATAACTACGTCTCCAGGATTTGTAACGGTCGTAGCGCGACTAATGGTTTTAAAAGGACATAGTTTTGATCCAGAACCTTTATCAGAGCCGTTGGTAGATATATGGTATTCCACTGCGAACGCTCTAAAAACCCAACAATAAACAAACACATTAATACAAATAATTTTTTTTGTAAAGTTCGACGTGAATAGTAACATACAATTTTATTAAGCATACATTAAGTACTAAATGTTAGAATTTCAGAAGAAATTGATATAGGTATGTTTCATATAAGACATACAATTTATTCCCAAGGACTTTGAAGTCAATCATTCGCTCCTTATCAAGCATAGGTATATAAAAGCTAAATATATATCCACCATCTTTGATAGAATAGACATCTAAAACAGCATTCTTCTCGAATGTAGATTTCAATTCATTATCCGCCCTGATACTGGATTGGATTATTACCCATTTGCTGTTGCAACTGACCTTCTTATTAATAACATTAGCGGAACCTGAGATTGTTGTAGTTCGTTTTGATTCTATTTTTATAGATTTTATTTTTCGATTTCCAATTGTATCAATTGTTTTGCTTTCATACTTCATTCTTAGATTAGTGTCTAAGCAGATGAATTTATTATGATAATAAAACATATAAATTATTGAAGAACTCTTAGGTACACCTGCTAATATGCCATCGTTATCAAAAACATCATAATTATTTGTTCCCAAAAAGCGCGTAAATAATACCTTTTCGTTTCGAAATTTTATGAGGCTGATTCTCTCACCTTGTTGAATTGTCTGCAGCAAATAACTATTATTTCCAATTGCAATACCATTAACGAATGGTGGAGTTTTAACGAATCTATTAAACTCCAATTGACTTTGGTTTCCTGATAAGATTATCCGTCCAACGCCATCAAACAAATAGGAAGTTGAATCATGAACGTTTAGGAACATGCCTTTATAAAGCCCCATTGGTCGAGCAATACTACGATAAGAGTAAGCGGTATCTTTAATATTGGAACCTACTTTCATAAGTTGGAATGGGAAACGTCTATTACCTAAAAATAAGTCTTTTTCACTGTTCCCGGCGAAGTAAGATCTATCGCTTAGTTTTAAGAAACCCTGACCTATTAAAAGATGCGAAGGGAATTTTCTTAGAAATCCGCCACTAGCCTTAATATCCCATTTTGACAAGAAATGCAATAATAAAATAATGCCCATTCCAAAAATCGAACAGCAAATCAGTTTAAATATTTTAACTCTCATTTTAAAAAAGGGTATACCGCTTTGCGGTATACCGGTTTAGGTTAAGGCCATTGAGGTTTGTAAAGCGGAACGGTACAAGGGTAAACACCAGTCCCGAAATCCACATATAACAATTCGTTGGTACCTGTTTGAGGGTAATAGAATGTACATTGCGGTCCTGTATTGTACTCAGAACAGTTATCATCTGCCGGTATATAGTTCCAACATTGATTGGGGTTGTAAGGGCTAAACATTGATGCATTACTAACCACCGCGGGTTTGAAAGCGAAGGACCCAATTAGTGCCAAAGCAATACAACCTGCATAAATTATCTTTTTCATAATTTTCTTATTAATTGTTATATGCCTACTATATTTGGGGTTTTCGGCTTCTCCCCATTATTGCGCAATAATGTCTTGATCGGTTGAATAATGATCGCCAAAAATGCCATCGTTATGAAAATCATATTAAACCAAAGATGTTGTGACCAGCTCATTTTCTCTAGTACACCTCCACATGAACACGGAATATCTTTGGAGAAATTTATTATAAAAAATATATATGATGTAAAAATCACCATAATCGTAAATGACAAGTATAGAGCCAGTGTTCGCGTTTTGTCAAATAGTAAAAACATTACAATTACTAATTCCATTAACGGTACTGTGTATGCAAGTAGATAAGCATATGCTTGTATCAAGGGTGACTTACCAATTTGAGTATAAAAATTTGCAATGTCAGATAATTTACTGACAGCGGAATACACAAATAATACTATGAATAATATAACAGTCACTTCTACAATAACTATACTTATCAATCTTTTCATAAATGGCACTTTATTTCACAGTTTTAAGAGCAAGACAAGGTTCAATATTTTAAATATATCTCATGAATGCTTCGAAATCTATAAATGGTTAATCATCCACGTAGGCATCGGCTTGCCCTTCAAATAATGATCAAAGAATTCCTGAACTCTATGCTGACAGTCAATTTGATTGTTTTCATTGGTTATTTGGTGTCCTTCATTTCTGTATTGGAGAAGCCAGACCGGTTTTTTCAAGCTGCGTAATTGAATGAATAATTCTAAACTCTCAGTTAACGGAATTGTATCATCCTCATCATTGTGCATTAATAGAAATGGTGTTTTTATATTCTTGGCGTAGAATATGGGCGAGTTTTTAATATAAACTTCAGGAGCATTTTGCAAAGTGACTCCAACGTGGAAACCGTTATTAATTACATAATCCTGTTGTGACATCCCCGCACTTTCAAATAGTCGATTAAAGGTTGCCGCTAAATTCGATACTCCTGCCGCACTATATGCCGCGACAAATCTATTTGTATGTGTCGCGATATAATTGGTTTCAAATCCGCCCAAGCTATGCCCAACAATCGCCATTTTATTTGCATTTACCCAGTAATTTTTGCAAAGATAGTCAGTTGCCGCCATGACGCTATTTAAAGCTGATTCTCCTGGATATCCTTTTTTTTGGTAGATATTAGGCACGCATACAAGGTAACCATTACTGGTAAGTAGAGGAATATTAACTCCATTTACAGATGGTACTGGAAAAATGCTTAAATTTAATTTTTCACTTTGAAGCTGATAGATACTAAAAATCACTGGGTATTTTTTTTCCGGGTCAAAATCCTCAGGTTTATAGAGAATTCCTTCGCAGTCTTCTCCCTCTTTGCTTTTATACCTAATTAATTCGGAAGAAATCCAGTTGTAGTCCCTTTCAGGATGTATGTCAGATAGCTGTTTAACATTACGAAAATCTTTTGTGAAGAAATAGTTAGGTGAGTTTTTTACACTCCCCAATTTTAAAAGAAATGAATTTGAATTACCTGCTTTTGCAAATACAGTGGTAGAAATATCAGAACTGGGGAAAGATAGAAAATTGTTAGTTACAAAATCCAAATGCAAATTATCAGATTTTAAATCCAATGAGTATATAAGGTGCTCTTTTGTATAAAGATTAGCTCCAAAAACAATTAGCTTTTCATTAGGATCAAATCCACTATGTGAAAAATCATGATTTACGGCAAAAGCTATCGATTTGGATGATTGTCGTGTTAGATTTTTAGGTGGATAATTATTTCCTAAATTCAGCTTCCATAAATCATTTCCATAACGTACGATAAGATTTTCGGTTCCATCAATCCACCCTTCAATGGCAATCGACTGACCTGGGCGTGATAATTTACTTAAACCCAAATCTCTTGTTCTTTTCTTAACTACGTCATAACATTTGAACTGGTCACTTTTAGCATCATGGTACACAACATATCTATTACTTGGTGACATTTTTATTACTGATACTCCCTCTACTGTGGGAGACATTATTTCACTGAATAACCCTGTTTTAATAGAACATGTTGAATAACTCACTCTTGACTTATCATTCCAAAACATTTCAGACGGGTCGCCCGACGAAGAACTTACTAAAATAAAATTTTTATAATGGCTGTAGTATAGGTTGTCTACTTTTTGGTTTCCAGAAAGTAATTGTTTAATTGACTTTTGGTTTACATCAAGAACACTGAAATTTTTTCCTATGTCAAGTTGTGTGCTAGTCTTGCCCTTAATTTTTTCATAAAATACGCTGTCTTCAAAACTTCTTACTAAAACGTTCGAAGAATTTTTCGTTATGTCAGTTCTACCAGATAAGTTAAAAAACAGATACTGTCCATCCTCGTTAAACTGCCAAGTATTTTTAACATTAATTTTCAATTCTGGCGGAACCCCTTCAGAACTATCATCGACGAGAAATTTAGCTTTCTGCCAATTGCATTTGTAATGCCAGATTTGAGTACTACCATTATTTAATGCAGTGAAAGCCATTTGCTTTCCGGAACGATCGAAAATATGGGATCTAGTTGCTAAGCCTCGATAAATTAAAAATTTCTTTCCGGTTACTAGATCTAGCCAAATTAAATCTTCCTGTCCTTTAATTGTTTCCTTTTTCATTAGTAGAGCATTACCCGCGGCGTTTGCAATCATTCCGCTAACTTTTTCAACCTCAAACGTTTGTTCATTATTCAAATTTTTTATTACAAACTTTCCATTGCTTTCCAATTCCAAAACTATCCATTCAGCATTCTTTGTGTCAAGTAAGAAGTAATTTTTACACCTAGGTATTTTTTCAATGATATCGCTTCCTAAATAATGCTTAAAAAGTGTGTCTCTAACCATGGAAAAAACACATCTGCTATCATCGCTGAATTTTAAATTCCTATACCTGCTTGACGTAAATACCCAATTTCCTTCTGTAGCTGTGACAGTCCAAGTTTCGCCATTCATAGGCATGTTATTAATAACAAACATGACATACTTACCATCATTTGTTATCTTTCCTCTCCCTACATCGTACCATGACTTATAAGTTGTGTCTGTGATCGGTGGTTTGCTTTGGCCTAAACTTCTAGTACAAGTCAGAACGCCCATTATAGCAATAATTAAAAAATATTTCATTTGAATGATCTGTAGAGATTAGTGAACAACATCCCAGGTCGGTAAGCTCGATCGCATCTTTTGAAGAGTATCTTCATATTCCTTAATTTCATCGCGACTTCTAGCTTTTCTAGTGATTAGCTGTAGTGCATATTCTGATTCCTTTATTGCCTCTTCCTTTCTACCTAACTTGTACAATACATTCGCCCGCGTATCACGCCAAGTGGGTGATTCAGGATTGGATTTCAGGATAACATCCATGTACGTTAACGCTTTATTTAGCGCGATTGGGTCACTGCTATGTTTAAATATAATGTCGAAAACCATATTGTTTATCATTGAAGCACCCATTCCAGCAGTATCAATACCAGAGGCTTCAACCTTTTCAATGTTGTATTTAACTGCATTAACCCAATCCGATTTATCAGTATACCAGTTTATTTTCGCCTCTCTTAAAAGCTTTTTGGCAGTGGCCGAACCGTAACTTTTAGTTATCTCATTTTCTAAACGACGCCAATTCGGCACTTGATTTTGATATTTTCCATTTGGTCGAATCTGGCTATAAATGATATCATGAGAGACATAGTACTCTTTAGTCCTCTGACTAAAGCCTTTATCTTTTACGGCTAAATCCGTTGCTTCAACATTTGAAATCATATACTTAAATATTGGTGATTCAACAGAAATCATATCATTGAATGCATACATAAATGCCTTCAATCGTTCATTAAGAATCGATTCCGGATTACTTTTATCAAGAACCTTTTCTTTATATTGTTTTGCGATTGCCAATGCTAGTGTGTCCTGCTTAAATTTTTTGGCTTTTAATGCTAATTCTAATAATTGTTCATTTTTGATAATACCATTCTTAAATTTGAGAATCATTCCTGCGTAGTTTAATTCAGGATTTACCGATTCTTTTAGTAAAACGAGAAATTGACTTGGGGAATGAAATCCCTGGCTTCGATTGATTAATTCACCGGAAGAATTAAGAAATAAAAAGGTAGGAAAGGCTCCTATGTTGTATTTTTTTTGAATTTCTTTTGCGTCTTGATACCAATTTTTTATGTACTCAGAGTCGTTTTTAGTTTGATCAAATTGTATTTTGATTGATAGAAATTCCTTGTTAGCATAATAGCTGACTGAAGCATCTGTGTATACCTCAGCATCCATTTGTTTACAAGGAACGCACCATGTGGCAAAAGCATCAATAAAGATATTTTTGTTTTCCGCTCTCGCTTTCCTCAAAATGTCTTGCCAGTTTTTAGCAGGTACAAAATTGATTTCCTTTTCCTGAGCAGTCGTGATAATTGATATGCAACAACATATAATTGTTAAAATATTTCTCATAATTCATTATTAAAGTAGCTGCCATTAGTCATCCTTACGGCAGCTACAGGATTAACTAATTCGTATAATTTGGATTTTGCTGAAGCGCTGGATTTAATAAAATGTCTGATGTTGGTATTGGATAAAGGCTCTTATAATTGGCCCAAGTTCCGCCTTTATTCGGAGTAGCAATACTCATAACTGCATCAATAGTACCTGTACGTTTTAAATCGAACCAACGATGTCCCCATTCGGTAAATAATTCCACCCTTCGTTCATTCGATATTACCGATCTTAATTCATTCTGGGTTATTGTAGTCGAAATTGGGGGTAAAGGATTTTGAACGATCGCCGTTGGTACCGCCCTTGATCTAGCACGTAGAGCATTTATATCTTCAACAGCGCCTACAGTGTTGTTTTGTTCATTTCTGGCTTCGGCTCTGATTAGAAACTGTTCTGCCAAACGTAAAACTATGTCATATTCAGTTATGTTAATCGAATTACTGATAATTGGAACTCTATATTTTGCGGCGTAAGGATAACTGACATTGTTAATATTTGCTGTTTGTATCCAAACGTTTTTACGGTTATCGCCCGCTTCAAACGTATTCATTAAGGAAGTTGAAATATAAAAAGGAGTATTACCCGAATTGAACCCGCTACTTGGCAAAATATAGATAGCTCCAGATCTCGTATTAAAACCTCCTGTCACCGACTGCAAAGCCCAGATCGTTTCTGTACTGTTTTTTAGGAAAGTATTATTAAGTGTCGTAAATCCGTAGATCGTATTTTGATTAATTACCTTTGTAGCGGAACTCTCTGCTTCTGCGAATCGTTTTTGGAAAAGGTAGACCCTCGCTAACATTGCATTCACAGCAGCCAAATTAGGGCGAAGTCTTTCAACTGTAGTGAATTTGGTGGGGTCACCTGATACGTAATTATTGTCTAATAAACCTTCCGCTTGCTTAAGATCTGAAAGAATTTGGCTATAAACGAAGTTGGTGGAAGAACGCGCGATTGAAGAATTAATTTGCGGATTTGTTGTTAAGATCAAAGGGACATCACCATATAAATTTATCAAATAGAAATAGCAAAACCCCCGCAGAAAATATACCTCTCCAAGCAATCTTGTTCTTAAAGCAGGAGTAAGACTACTTGCCTCCGGTAATTTCGCGATGGCATCATTTATAGTATATAGCAGCGAGTAAGTGCTTGGCCAAAATACATTCCCATATGTATATCGTGCTGTAAGTTCGTTCTGGTAAAAACTTTTATAACGTAAGGTTCCAGCGTTTTGCGGATTGAACATCATCAGATTATCTCCCGACAACTCAGTAAAAACTGATGTCCCAAGAAGACCATCGCCACTAGAAGCCAATTTGGCATATAAACTGAGTACCAGTGCGGACGCTGTATTATCTTGTTGGTAAGCACTTTCTGTACTGATAAAATTTGGTGGTGTTTCCACTTCAAGAAATTTTTCACAACCAGCCAGTCCAATGCAAATCGAAAAGGCAATTATTTTATATATTGATTTCATGTTGTTGAGAATATTTGTGATTAAAATGTGGCTTGAACACCGATGCTTATTGTTCTTAGAGGCGGCAAAGCTCCAGTTACCAGAGTTTCGGGATCAGTTCCAATATATTTGGTAATAGTCATCATGTTTTGGCCTTGCATAAACAAACGTGCGCGAGTCATACGTAAACTTTTAATTACGGTTGCGGGTAGTGAGTAAGAAAGTGAGATATTTTTTAATCTTACGTAAGAAGCGTCCCCGTAAATGCCATCACCGTCATTTCGAAAAGTAATAAATGGAACTACAGCATCATCAGCCATCGAAACTTTTGGCAGGGCAGTCATATCCCCCGGTGATTTCCATCTATCAAGAACTGTGATTGGCTGATTAGAAGTAGTTATTCCAGGATAATTGCCAAATTTGTATGTTTCTCCAATTTGTCGTGTAAAAGTAAATAAGAAGTCGAGATTTAATCCTTTGTAGGAGACAGAATTGCTCCAGCCACCGTAAAATTTAGGATTTAGATTAACTACCTGTGTCCTATCAGTAGTTGAGTTTGGGTCGGAAGTGAATTCACCTTTACTGTTTATAAATTGAAACAAACCTGTTTCACTATTTACCCCAGCAGATTCAAATTTCTTCAGAATGGAAGTAGGTTGACCTAATATGTATTGATTTGCATACGTACTAGTTTCTAAACCCGGAAAGGCAATTAATTTATTTCTCGGTATGGTTTGATTTAGTGACGTTGTCCAGCTAAATGGCTTATTTTTGAAAAATTTAGCACTAATTACCACTTCAATTCCTGAATTTTGAACTGTGGCTGGAATATTTCTGTCTATTGCTGTGAATCCTGTTATAGAAGGTACTACGTACGGCAATAGTTGATTAGATGATCTGTTTCTAAAATAATCGATGTTAACTGCAAGGCTATTTCCAATAAAGCCTAAATCTATTCCAAGGTTTAATTTTCTCGTTTCTTCCCATTGCAAGAAAGGGTTGGTTATATTGAATGGTTCAAGAACTGGAGATTGTAGATAAGGTATTGTATTATAACTAGGGCTTCTTAAAAGGCTTAAAAATCTATAATCTGTGATCTGATCATTCCCGGTCGTTCCATAATTAGCCCTAAGCTTGCCTGCACTTAGCCAACGAGCATTTTTTTTGATTGCTTTCTCATTTCCAAAAAGCCAAGCTCCGCCTATTGAGTAAAATGTATGGAATCTATTTTGACTCCCAAAGCGACTACTCCCATCTCGCCGTAAGTTCAAATTAACGACATATTTATCCTCCAATAGGTAATTTAGCCTGGCAAATACTGCATTGTACTTATACTGACTTTTCGAATCTGTATTCACCCGAATTAAGGTGGCAGCGGAAAGATTTTCTATTTGTGAATCATTCGGTTGTCCAGAACCAGTTTGTTGTAATATCAAGGTATTTGTTTCTTGCAAAGTGCCACCTAGCAAAACATTAAAATTTCCGAATCCGGTTGTCTTTGAATAGGTTAGTAAGGGTTCAATAATCCATGAATCAATCGACTTATTTAAATATTGAGCGCTACGAATTTTATCAGCTGCACTAGCATCTGGTTTGTAAGAGGTCAAAGGAACTATCTTTGTTTCATAGCCGTTTAAAGAATTCAGGCCGCCGCTGAGTTTCAATTGTAAGCCTGGAACAATTTCATAACCCAAAATGCTATTTCCCAAAAAGTTTTTTGTTTTCCCTGTATATTTTTGTTCCATATAACTTAAGGGATTATCAAAACTATATCTCGTAGGGTCATTTGGATAAGGCTCCCAGTTCAACGAGCCATCTTCCTTGTACAAGGCAGGGGCGTTAGGAGCGAGTTGAATAGCAATATTCCACAAATCTTCTGCATTAAGCGTGTTTCGATCTTGGAGATATGTGCCTGACAAGCTGTAGGTAAACTTACTGTCATTAGACTGATGGTTTAAATTAAAATGCAGATTACCCTTCTCATTTGCGAGATTGCCAGGATAGACCGTAGTTTCTCTAAGAAAGCCATAACTGGCCATAAATTGTGTATTTAAATTGCCTCCGGAAACAGATGCATTAATATTGTTATACTTTGCTGTGCCTCCAGCAAGTTCTTCTTGCCAGTCAGTGTATCTATTTTTATTCCATAAAGTCAAGGGAAAATTACTGGAATTGGCATCTGTAGACTCCGTTGGAACCTGGAAACCTGCATTAAAATAGCCTTCCTTTAAGATTTCTAAATATTGCTGTGTGTTTAATAATTCTAACTTATTAACTACCCTCCCCCAGCCATTTTGAATATTTAGATCGACACTAGTCTTACCGGCTTTTCCTTTTTTTGTGGTGATCAGAATGGCGCCATTGGCAGCCCTACTTCCATAAATAGCAGTCGCATCTGCGTCTTTCAGGATAGATACCGATTCAATGTCTGCTGGATTTATAAACCCTAAGGCACTTCCACCGACCCCAACAATCGCCCCACCCATTAGGGAATTGTTAGTAAATTGTGGTGAATATGGTATACCGTCTACAACATAAAAAGGCTCGTTATTATTTCTCAAAGAATTTTTACCTTGAACAGTAGCTACAACTGGACTCGCGCTGACTCCTGAACGCTGTTGAATGAATAGGCCTGGGACACGGCCTTGCAATGCTAGCATGACGTTTGTTACAGGTTGTCTACCAATAGCATCAGCATTGATTGTCCCAATGTTGCTTGTCGAGTATCTTTGGGTTGTAGTACCATAGGCTTGAACTATGACTTCATCGAGCTTGGCGTTTACTTCTGCAAGCCTTATAATTCCAAGTTCTTCTGTAGCAAATATTTTAGTCGGCGCAAATCCAATAAAACTTATTTCCAGCTCTACTCCCTTCACAACGTCTTTTAATATAAATTCACCATTACCATCTGAAGTTACAGCGACTGTGCTTCCCCTTACCTTTATAGTAGCTCCCCGCAATGGCGAATTATTTTGATCTACGACCCGCCCACGCACATCTATCGTCTGAAATCGGTCAATTACCTTTTCCAAAAGAGTTGATTTTTCTTTCTCTTTTATGGATATAATCTTACCGTCAATAGTGTAAGTCAAGTTTAATCCACCTAGAACTTTATTCAATGCTTCATCTACGGTTACATTGGTGACTTTAACACTTACTTTTTGATTTTCGGAAATGATCTTTCCATCATAAAAGAAGCTGTAACCACTTTGTTTTCTTATTTCCCTGAATACAGATTTAATAGATGCATTGTCTTGGTTTATAGTGATGCGCTGGCCAAACGTCGATGCGCTGACCTGCATAAGGGATGCTATTAGTATAACGGTGGTTAATCGCATAATTAGCAATATTTTGTGGTATACTACATTGGGTATACCAATTTTCTTAGTATAATTTTTATACATTTGTTGTCTAGTTTGGTTGTGCAGAAGCCCGTTCTTTCCAGGGGCAAGGCAACTGCGGTTATTTAGTTGATAAATTTTTATTGGCAAATGCCAAACTTCAACCAGGTCTTCTGAAGGTCTGGTTGTTTTTTGCCTTAGTTTTTCTGTCGTACTTTTTTTTCCATTATCCCGGTTTATTGGTTCATAATTCTGTTTATTGTCGTCTTCATAGGGAAATGAATATTTTACTTAGATACATATATTTTCCGGCCTTCAATCTTGAAATGGACAAAGCCCGTGGATTCAATTGATTTTAGTACAGCTGAAAGCTTTTCATTTCTGGAAATCCAGCCCCCAGTCTCCAGGTCATCAGATACGGTTTGGTTATAAATAACTTCTACATCGTACCAGCGAGCTATTTTCCGCATAGCTACTTTGAATTTGACGTTATCCAAATTGAATTCATCATCTTTCCAGTCGATGATGTTTTCAAAATCTACTTTTTCAGTTTTTATGGAATTGCCATTATTTAAAGCCTGCTCCCCAGGCTTCAAAATTCTATTGTTTTGGTTAGAAGTTACTTTCACCGATCCTTCCATTAGGGTGGTTGCTATCGCTGGTTCATCCTTATAACTATTGATATTAAAATGAGTACCCAAAACTTCAACTTCCTGTTGAGCTGTTTTTACGATAAAAGGATGCGCTTTATCTTTAGCCACTTCAAAATAGCCCTCACCCGAAAGCTCCACAGTTCTTCTGTTAAGTTTTGCAAAAGATGCAGGATATTTCAGTGTTGAGGCTGCATTTAACCAAACGGAGGAGCCATCAGGCAAACGCACCTGATAGGTCTCTCCGTTCTCGGTGGTTAAAATATTGATTTTATCGGATTCCGTATTTACATCCTTAATTTCATAGATCAGTTTTCCGGTAGCTGTTTTGGTAATTACCACTCCCGCTTCCTTAGCCAGCTCACCGTTGGCGGCGTCAGTTAACCTAATCTTCTTTCCATTTGCTAGCGTCAGCGTCGCACCCTGTTTCCCAGGAGCAACATCATTCAGGTATGCAGATTGTTGAATTGGATTTTCCTTAGAAGGATTTTTCAAGAACCAGATACCTGCCGAGACGATAATAGTCGCAACAGCTGCCGCAATTCCAATTCGCGGCCATAACCTCACAATTCTTGCTCTCGTCTGTGGATACTGTACAATTGAACCGACTATTGTATCTGCTTTCTGTTTTGACAATCCAACTTCCTGCTCTTGAGGAACATTAAACCAATCAACAGATTTTTCCAGTTCCGGCGCCAGCTTATCATCAGCCAGCAAAATCTGCCATTCCTCGCGTTCCAGTTCTGAAAGCGATCCTGACAGGTATTTATGATAAAGTATTGTAAACCGCTCTTTACTCATTTTGTATAAAACAGGCATTTTTTTAATGTTAATTTTTGATGCTCTTTTAGTGTATGACGAACGGCGAAAAAAAAAGTGTGTATGGAGTTTGAAAAAAAAATATTTATTATTGAGGCAGATTTTTCGTAAATTAATATTCTCCCTGAAGAATCTGCCGGGTAAAAAAACTGATGTATGAATGCGTTAAAAATTGATTCATTACCTGAAATGCGAGATCTATTGAAAAAGATCTCAAAGGGTGATGAACGTGCATTCAGGATCATTTTTGACGCCTATCAAAAAAAGATTTATTCTTCTGCCTACCAAATGCTGCGCGACGATATACTCGCCGAAGAGGTCGTACAGGAAACCATGCTCAAACTATGGATGATGGGCGAATCACTCACCAAAATCGAAAACCTCCAAGCTTATCTGTTTAAAATATCCCGAAATAAAGCATTCGACCTGCTCCGTAAAAAGGAGATGCAGTTCAAAGCAGAAAAAAATATGCGAAGCGACTGGAAGGAAGGGCACAATGAAACCGAAGAACAGATCTTACTGAACGAAACACGTAAAATATTAGCGGACGGCATCAATCTACTTCCTCCCCAGCAAAAGGTCGTCTACCAACTTTGCCAGCAGGAAGGATTAAAATATGAAGAAGCAGCTTTGACGCTCAACCTTTCCATAGAAACCATTCGCAGTTACATGCGTCTGGCCCAGCGTTTCCTGCGAAATTATGTTAAGTCACATAGTGATGTACTGGCACTGCTAATCATCTTCAAACTGCTTTAAATACCGTTAATACGAAACGGCTTGCTGCTGTTCATTTTCCTGTTGTACGGCTTTTTGTTTGGGAAGTGTCGGTCTTTGTTTCCGCGACTTACTTTTTCTGTGCTTCTTCTTACTTTCCTGCTTAGGGTCCTGTTGTAATTCATCTGTCTGAGTACCACCGTGATCTGGTTCTTTGTTTTCCTTTCCCTCCTCACTCACTTTTTCCGTCTTAACCAGTTTTTCCAGTTCCGAAGCAATCAGTTCCCGCACCTGTGTTTTGATCTTCTCGTAATTGGCCTGTACATCTTCAGGGGTAACCTTTGCAATCATCGGCAGGTCAACATAACTTTCTTCCTCTAGTTTGATGGCTTCGTGATCATTTTGCACTTCTGCGTGAAACATTTTCAGGCTGATCTTCTGATCCGGGTTATCTGCCACAAAACCCACGAACTCCCCTGAAGATAGCGAAGCGATCTTAGCAGCCGGAATCGCAAAATCCAGCTGGGTGGATTTCGAGACCGAAGTGTCCGAACTGTTCAGTGTCGTACTTTGCCGGTCCTGCATGATCTTGCCAAAATTCTCGCTCAACCTTTTAGCGGTATCACCCGTCACCTGGCCAGAGATCACATTGCCCACGATCCCTGTAATCACATCAGCCTGTTCCTTGCCATAATCTTTCCTAAGCTGGCTAAAATCCTGCACTGCCAAAGTTGTACTCACCTTATTGCTTCTGGCCGTAGCGATCAGGCTATCCATGTTATTGAAAAAGATCGTCGGGAACTCGTCAAAGATCAAACTGCTTTTCAGTTGCCCTTTCTGGTTAACAAGTTTAATCATTCGGGAAATGTACAATGACAAGACTGCCCCATAGGTTTGGAGCTTCTGCGGATTATTGCCCACGCAAATGATTTTCGGTTCTTCGGGATTGTTCACGTCCAGCGTAAAATCGTTGCCGTTTAATACCCAGTACAACTGCGGAGACGCCAATCTTGCCAAGCCGATCTTTGCACTGGCAATCTGTCCTTCCAATTGCGCCTTGGCGTTATTTTGCCAGGCAGAGATAAAAGGATTGATTAAGGCCCTGATTTCTTTCTCCCTTTCCAGTATTGCAAATAAATGATCGTATTCCGCCTGCATCAGTTCGATCACATGCGGCAAAGTGCAATATCTGCCGCCCTGGTATTTTTTCAAGTACCAGATAATTGCCGTTAAAAAATTTACTGGTGATTCCACGAAAAAATCACCTTGCTTCTTGATCCACTCGCGGTTTAATCCCAACATAATCGTGCGGGCAGATTCAATGGCATCAGTAATGTCCTCCATGCTTTCAGGATACAAAGGATTACAGCGGTGTGTATAACTGGGATTATCAGGGTTGATCACAAAGAATTTCGGCTTGACCTTGTAGTTGTGCCGGTATTTGAGCAGCTTGTTATACGCTAGTCTGGTCAAATCGTCATATTTAAAATCATACAAAAACATGGAAAAACCTTTCCTCAGATGCTGGTCAATGATGTGCCGGATGACAAAATACGATTTACCGGCACCGGGCGTACCGGCTACCAATAAACCCCTGAAAGGATTGATCACATTGATCCAGCTGTCCTTGATTTTACTTTTGTGATGGTACTTCGCAGGCAGGTTAATTGAATATTCATTTTCCAACAACCGTTCTTCCTGCGGAAAAGTCTCATTCTTGGTGTTGAATATATCCTTTTTCAAATTTAAGTGAATCAGTCTGGATAACCTGGTGCCGCCGGTAAGGATCAGTAAATAACCGATTGCCGTTAGCCCGATATACAGAATAGCCAGTTTGCCATAGGTGCCATTTAGGTAGAGCACCAGAAAGGATAGCCCGTATACTAGTAGACCAGCTACCAGGTAAGCAGCTATGCCTTTACGATTTGCTTTTTCATCCTTCTTGCCTTTAGCCCCCATCAAGGAAACAATTAAGAAAATGAGTGCCGCCAGTTTAGGTTTGAATATGCCGGTCAGCCAACTGACCTTCGCCAGGTTAGCAATAATGCGGTCAGTAATCGATGCCGTTAAACCCCAATGTTCAAATGCGCCATAGCAGGTCAGGTAGAAATGTACGGCTAAAATAAAAATACTGATCAGCCTGCTAAAATCGATGATCTTGCGTAAGCCTTGTGAATCTTCACCAGTGTTCATAAGTATAGATAATTAATGGTTTATAATGTGAGTTGTTGATCCTGCTCAACGACCTGTCCTTTCCTTCGTTTCTTTTTGCGTTTAGGGAGCTTGATTCCACTTTCCTGCTCGGTACGGGCTAAGGCAATGTCCAGGAAGTTTGTCACTGAAGGTGCTTTTAAATAGGTTTTGGGATGATGGTGCTGAGCTGTGCTTTCAAAGCTCGATTGTTTCGATCCAGTTGGAGCTAATTTTTGTACACTTAATGAAGTCTTTTTAAAGCGTTCGGTCATCGCTTTTGCGCTATAGGCTTTACCTAAATCACTCCCGTTAAAGATAGTCTTGTTGCGATGGTCAATATAGGTCACTCCATAAACCTGCCCATTCTCACTCATGCGAAAGACCACATCCATCCTCGACTTTCTGAGCTCAGTTTCCAGTATTGCTTTGCTGATATTCCCAAACTTGAAAAACAGTCTGTCCAGTTCGTTTCTCAGCTCCGCTTTAAAAGGTTTTCGTTTCTCCTTGTTACGCTCAAACCGCTTTTCCAGTTCATCTAGGGTAGGCTTGCAATAAATCTGACTGGCTTTTACTGGTACACCGACTGGAGAACCCGTAAGATCCATTATTGCATATAACAATCCTCCCTTCTGGAACATCCTGGTATCTTCAGCACCACGATCCGCCTTGATATTAAACTGTTCCAATATGGCTTTATATTCGGCAAATGAGGTATAACTGTACTGGCGCATAACTCCGCTAACGGTATTACTGATGACCTGCTTGGTCGGTCTTTCGCCATAAATAGCAGGCGTGATACTTTGCCCATGCTTCAACTCCCGGCCTTCCGCCTGAACCAGGCCATATTTTTTTTCAATGTCTTTTCTAACCGGTTCGGAAAGCCGGTAACCAATGCCGTGAATGTCGATCCGTTCCCCATCTTTTTGGATGTTGGTTGTGGCAATATGAATGTGCGGATGGTTGGCGTCGTGATGCCGGTAAACTAAAAAAGGCTGATCGCCAAAACCGATACGCTCCATATATTCTGCCGCGATCTGTTGCAGTTTGCGGTTATCCAGTTTATCGGAGGCATCAAAATTTAAGGAGATATGCAGCGCATTGGTCTTCACTTTTGCATTCAGCTGCGTGAGGTGTTTGAAACGGTTGACTTTTTGCACCAGGTTCATTTTTTCAATATCACCTGCAAAGCCACTGGCCAGGATCAGTGCAGCTTCCCCCAATTCTACCTTATCCTCATTGTAGTGCAGGATGCCTCTTATACTTTTTCCGCTTTCTATTTTTGCAACCATACCTCTGCTAATTTGCCAACCGTCCCTAATAACCTGTTCACCCTGGAGTCAACATCTTGATACAGCGTTGCGGTACGGTTCACATAAAATGCCCGCTCAGCGGTATTCTCACTGATGTGGAAGTAATGCGTCTGCTGGTTGATGTTGATGCCAATCGCCTTCAATTCTTTTCGGATCAAAGCCAGCTCTTCCATTACGCCGTTCATTGAGGTATCCTTATGGAATATATTCAGCCGCTCATTGGAAAGTATTTTACGAGCAACTTCCGCAACCGTGCGGTAGCCGCTGCCAGCGGCAAGGTTTTCCAGCCGCTTAAATGTCGCCTCATTCACCCGTATGATCACCGAGTAATTCAGTTTATCTTTTTCGTCTTTTAGTTTTGGTCTTGGCATACATCTGATCTAAAATTGAAGGGCATACGAGTTCCGAGTATGACCCCTGACCGTAAGGGCAGCAAGAGGTTTTTGCATGCAAAAATCCATCTTGCTGCGAACCCGCGTTTGCCCAAAAAGCTCCCCATCCAATGGTTCATGAACTCCTGTTTAATCGTGAAATGATCGGTCTTTGAATAGAAGAAGTAGACGTTGATTCAGCTGTTCAATTGCGCCGATTTACCAGATGGTTTCAATTCCTCCAGCGGAATACAAGCCCTTAACAATTGCCGGATCTTCTGCCTCGGTTCTGTTTTTACCTTCTTCAATTTCAGGTTTGGCGAACCGTTGTATTTCCTGCTTTTTACATCGGGTGTACCGATCTTCCTGGTCTTTGCGTTACGCACTTCGAGCACTTCTAAAACTTCTTGTTTCATAGCTATTGTAATTTGTCCAGCAAAGTTGTCAGAACGAAAATGCTGCACATCTACAGGGGTGACAAAAACTTTTTTCGACAATTCCGTTCAGGTTTATTTCTCACCCCTGTAGAGTTTGGCCGCTACTTGACCCGCATGTTTGCATTCAAAACAAGAGTGATGAGACAGAAAGAATTTGCCAAAAAAAGAAATATCAGACCGGAAAAAGTGGTGTCAGTATTGGAAAAATACGACCGTAAAATAACACTGGCAGAGGCCGAACTAATTTTGGAACTGAGCTATAAATTTGCTATATTATGCATTGAACAGGTCAAAAACGGTGGTTCTGAGAATCCAAGTCCAAAGAGGATGACTCCCCGCAACCTGTATCGGTAATCCATTAATTTATAGCAAATGACAAAAAACAAAAGCACATGAACACAACAAAAGCATGCCTTTACATCAGGGTAAGTACCGATGAACAGGCAGACAAGGGATTTTCCCAAAGAGACCAGGCAGAACGCCTGCAAATTTATTGTAACCAGAAAGGGATCGATGTAGTCCGAATTATATTCGAGGATTATTCTGCTAAAACTTTTGATCGCCCGGAATGGGCAAAAATTATCAGCGAACTGCAAAAAACAAAAGGCCGGTGTTTCGATCAGATCCTTTTCACCAAATGGGACAGGTTTAGCCGTAATACAGCTGATGCTTACCACATGATCAGGCTGCTTAGAGAGTATGAGGTCGTACCTGTAGCCATTGAACAGCCGTTAGATTTTGCAATTCCTGAGAGCAAAACGATCCTAGCCGTTTATTTATCCATGCCAGAGGTGGAAAACGATCGAAGGGCACTTAATGTGATCTATGGAATGCGTAGGGCTAGAAAAGAAGGCCGCTGGATGGGTAAGGCACTTCACGGGTACAAGAACAAAATTACCGAGGACGGTAGAAAGTATATTGGCCTAGTTGAACCTGACGCCTCGCTGATGAAATGGTGTTTTGAGCAAATCGCTGAAAACGTATTTGCGACCGAGCACATTTGGATGATGGCTAAAGAAAAAGGATTAAAAATTGGCCGTTGCGGGTTTTGGCAATGTCTCCGAAACCCTGTCTATTGTGGAAGAATTGTCGTTCCAAAGTTTAAAGACGAGGAGGAATACACAGTGAAAGGAGCTCACGAAGCACTGATTTCTGAAAGTCTATTTTACAAGGTACAGGATGTGCTGGAACTAAGGAGCATTAAGCAGGTTGAACGGACAGTACACGGTCTAAAAGTGGTCACTCCTGACGAATTTCCATTGCGGGGCTTTATGACCTGCGCGGTATGTGGAAAGACATTGACCGGAAGCGGATCACTGGGTTGCCGGCAACGGTACTACTATTACCACTGCCAGGTGAAATGCAGACAACGTTTCAGAATAGAGGTTACCCACCGGCTCTTTGAAAATGAGCTTAGAAAATTTGTTCCGAGGGTGGGTATTCCTGAGATTTTTAGAATGGTTGTTCTGGACACTTTTAGTGATGAATCGGCCTATATTAAGAACGAACGCAGAGAGATATCGAACTTGATTTTCCAGCAGCAGCAACGCGTAAATAAGTCCAGGGAATATTTATTGACCGAAACCATCAGTGAAGCCGAATACAACGAGATAAAAGATGATTCTCAGCGCAAGATCATACGCTATGAGGCTGATTTAAAGGCAATTGAAGAACGTGTAAACCATGACTTTGACATCGAATCGATGGTAAACGACCTATTATCACACATGGAAAACGTTGTAAATCTGTACATTAACGCCAATACGAGTGGTAAGCGGCATATTGTAAGTTCAATGTTTTCGGGTAAATGGGTGTTCGATGGAGATGTACATCGAACTACGGAATTGAACCGAGCAGCCTCACTTATCTATCAGTTAAACAACAGGTTACGGCATAAAAAAACCGGAGCCAAGATTGAAAAAAACTTGAACTCCGGTGAAGTACCCGAGAGCAGATTCGAACTGCCACGCCGTTGCCAGCGCCAGCCCCTCAAGCTGGTGCGTCTACCAATTTCGCCACCCGGGTATTGGTTCTGCAAATATATACTTATTCAGATAATATAGTCAAACCATCGTAAGCTAATTTTATATTAGCGGGTAAATCTTTTTCCACATGCTCATGAAGCCCTAAATTATGACTGATATGTGTAAAATAAGTAGTTTCAGCGTCTATCTTTTTTGCAAATGCAATAGCCTCGTCTAAGGTAAAATGAGAAATATGTGGTTCTTTCTGTAATGCGTTTACCACCAGGACACGCGTTCCTTTGATCTTTTCAATGGTAGCATCTGGTATGGTCTTGGCGTCGGTAATATAAGTGAAACCGCCTATCCTGAAGCCCAGGATAGGTAGCTTATAATGCATAATATCCAGAGTTATGATCTCATTTTCACCCACTTGAAAAGCTTCATCACCAATTGTATGCAAATCTATTTGCGGCAAGCCCGGGTAGTGGATTTCGGAAAATATATAAGAAAACTCTCTCCTCAACGCATGTTGCACCCTTTCAGTTGCGTAAATATCAATGTTCTTTTTTAGCAGATAATTGAATGGCCGGATATCATCTAAGCCAGCAATATGGTCTTTATGCTCATGGGTAAACAAAATGGCGTCCAGGTCTTTTACCCCTGAACGTAGCATCTGGTACCTGAAATCAGGTCCGCTATCAATTACAATAGTTTTATCTGCAGTCTCCAACAGTACAGATACCCTTAAGCGCTTATCCTTATGGTCTGCCGACTGACAAACTGCGCAGCTGCAGGTGATTACAGGAATGCCCTGAGATGTGCCCGTACCTAAAAATGTAATCTTCAAAATATATTTGTTGCAAGCATATAGATCAAAAATAACAAATTACCTCAAATCCACTACTTCAACGCCAGGATATTTCTTGCTGTCGAAAGTAAAAGTAGACTCAGGTACCTTTACATTAGGCACAAAAGTTCTTACGTTATAGGTATACCTGTTGCCATTTTTTTCCAGAATAAGAGCAGAAGCTATTTGCTTGGCTACCTTATCTATACTTAAACGGATCTTAAAATAGGGTTTATTGATATCTGTAGGTGTCAGGTCAATCATCTGATAAATCTTAGTACCTACCTTTTTATCTCCTGTATATATATACTTGAAGCCGCTCTCATAAATGGTGAAGATCTTTGCAGGGTTCAGGGCGTTGTTGCTGTTATCTGCATCCGTAACCTGAACTTCCTTTTCTTCTTTTAAATAAGTCCATAAAGTTTTACCATCACTGATCATTTCCTGCCCGCCAGTGCTTACCTTATATTTACTGGCGTTGGCTTTTACATACAAAGTACCTTGTTGGGTTTCTTTGGCATTGGCCTGCTGGCTCTCGATGATCAGCGTAAAATCAGTTTTGACAATATCATAAGAACGGTATTTTTTACTTACTGCATTCAGTATAGTCCGGGCCTGTGCATCAGTTTGTGCATGAGCAGCATAAGCTGTCCCCAATGTAAACAGCAGTAATGTAAATTTCTTGATCATTTTCATCGGCATATATATCTATATCATAAGATTACGAACGCTATTGCCCGTTATTCAGATCATTCAAGAACTGTTCCAAAGCATAATCATCAGGAATCAGCACCTCTCTGGCCTTACTGCCTTCAAACGGTCCCACCACACCAGCAGCTTCCAGCTGATCGATGATACGGCCCGCCCTGTTATACCCCAGCTTCAGTTTTCTTTGAATCAGGGATGTTGAACCCTGCTGGTGCATAACAATCAGTCTTGCCGCATCCTCAAACATAGAATCACGGTCACTCAGGTCAAAATCAGCTTTAGCATTCTCTGCCGCCTCATCAATATATTCAGGCAGCTGATAAGCTTCAGGGTAGCCTCGCTGTGCACCGATAAACTCCGAAATCCGGTCTACCTCCGGTGTATCCACAAAAGCACACTGTAACCTGATCAGATCATTTCCGGTAGACAAAAGCATATCACCACGACCAATCAGCTGGTCGGCACCACCACTATCCAGAATGGTACGGGAGTCGATTTTAGACAATACCCTGAAAGCCAGCCTGGCCGGGAAATTGGCCTTAATGGTACCGGTAATGATATTTACTGAAGGACGCTGGGTAGCAAGCACCAGATGGATTCCCACCGCACGGGCAAGCTGTGCCAAACGCGCAATTGGTGTTTCTACTTCTTTACCCGCCGTCATCATCAAATCGGCAAACTCATCCACTATCAGTACAATATAAGGTAAAAAGCGGTGCGAATTGTTCGGGTTTAGCTTGCGCTTAATAAATTTATCGTTATATTCTTTTAAATTCCTTACCTGCGCATCTTTTAACAGATCGTAACGCTGGTCCATTTCTATGCACAACGAGTTTAAGGTATTGATTACTTTTTTGGTATCGGTAATGATCGCATCAGCTTCCCCCGGCAATTTAGCCAGGAAATGACGCTCTATTTTATTGAATAAGGTAAGCTCTACCTTTTTTGGGTCTACCAAAACAAATTTAAGCTGCGAAGGGTGCTTTTTATACAAAAGGGAAACCAGGATAGAGTTGATACCTACAGATTTACCCTGACCAGTAGCTCCGGCAACTAGAAGGTGGGGCATTTTAGATAAATCACCGATATATACCTCGTTCGATATGGTTTTACCCATAGCAATAGGCAAATCCATGGTCGTTTGCTGGAACTTCTCTGTAGCCAGGATACTTCTCATAGAAACCATTTCAGGATGCATATTGGGCACCTCGATGCCAATGGTTCCCTTACCCGGCATCGGCGCAATGATCCTGATACCGAGGGCAGCCAGACTCAAAGCAATGTCATCTTCCAGGTTTTTGATCTTTGATATCCGCACTCCGGGAGCAGGAATAATCTCGTACAAAGTAACAGTTGGCCCAATCGTTGCCTTGATCTTGTCTATTTCAATATTATAGTGGTTCAGCGTTTCAACAATTTTGTTCTTGTTGGCTTCCAGTTCTTCAGCATTTACAGATATTTTATTAGAGCCGTAGTTCTCCAGCAGGTCCAGGTGCGGATATTTATAACTCGACAGATCAAGTGTAGGATCATAATTACCAAATTGTTCTACCAGTTCTTCTGATTTTTTATCTTCTTCTGTCTTTTCAATAGTCAGCTCCGGTTCCGGCTTGGGAACAGTAGTTTCCAGTGCTGGCGAGAGCACTACCGGTAGGGGTGTCATTACATTTACTGCGGGGGTAAGCACAGGAATATCTTCTTCCTCAATTTCATTCTCTTCAAACCGGGATGGTGTAATTACGATATTCTGTTCTTGTTTACGCTGTTTCCCAAGCTTATCATTTAAGGTAAATTCAACAGGTTCCGATCGCAACTCACTTTCCATCTCAATATTTTCAGGTACATCAGGTACAGCTGCTTCCTCTTTCTTTTTCCTTTCGGGAATTTTAAAATCTATGTTATAAGCAATGATCAGTACGGTTAAACCCAGAAAGGCAATCAGCCCACCTACCCCGGCAATACCTATTTGCGCCACCAGTAGTTTATTCGTCCAGTACCCAAATTCACCTTCTATGTAATGAGGCGTTTTAGAGAAAAATGCATGCGCAAAACCCAGTGTTAATGAAGTGAACAGTAAAAAGAAAAGACTGTAGCCCAATGTTTTTTCGATGGCAAATATTTTAACCTTAAACAGTAGGCGGTAACCAATTACAAAAAATACAAAAACAAACAGGAATGAAGCCAGGCCGAACCATTCGTAAATGAACTGGTGCGACAATAATGCACCTACCTTACCCAGCCAGTTTTGTACAACAGGAGGAATATTTACCTGCTGAAGTTCTTCATAAGTTTTAAACAGATTTTTCCAGCCTCCATTGGCATCTATAACATAACTGTAATCTTCCTGCCAGGTAAATAAATAGGACGTAAAGGCAATCAGAAAGTATAAGGACAGGACGATAAACAACAGCCCTATAATCTTAAATAACCTCCCATCCTGAAAATTAAGCCGGGGCAGGATTTCTGTTCTTTCCTTAAAGGGCCTCGTAGCAGATGATCTTGAGTTTTGCTTATCCCCTAGTTCATTTTTAAATGAATTGGACTTAAATTGGTTTCCCCTTACCGACATCTTTCGTTACTAATATTAATAATTAACAAACTTAGATAAATTTGTTTTATATACAATTTGCATACCGCATATAAAACAAATTAATCGATCTAAGTTATCATAAATTCAGTCCTGAAAAAACTTTTATAACGATTAACTTTCATTGCACTCATTTGCCATTATTAAATAATTTACCCAATTTTAACCGAAATTTAACAATAAAAAATGGCTGATCTTGAGACATTAATCGAAACAGGCAACAAACCGGGGATCTTTGATCTGTTAACCCAAAACCCGGCCCTGGCCAGCAAAGATACCAGTCATGGCATCTCCCCTATTTTACTGGCCTGTTATTATAAAAAGCCGGAAATAGCTGCGCTGATAGCTAACTTCTCTACAAACATTAACATTTTTGAAGCCAGTGCACTGGGAAAAACACAGGAGGCCAGCTTGTTGACAGAAAAAGATCCCGACCTAGTAAACTCTTTTTCTAAGGATGGCTTTACGGCATTGGGCCTGGCTGCTTATTTTGGCAATGAAGAAATAGCCAGACTTTTAATAGCTAAAGGTGCCGATGTCAATATACCTGCAAACAATGGCTATAATGTTTTCCCCATCCATTCGGCTGTTGCTGCAAAAAATCAGAACCTTACAAAAATGCTGATCAATGCCGGTGCCCATGTAAATGTAACACAGCAGGCCGGTTTTACACCATTACATGCTGCTGCACAGCTAGGTGACGTTGAACTCATTATAATATTACTGGAACATGGGGCAGAGGTAGATATACGCATGGAAGGTGGTAAACTGCCTGCAGATTTGGCCCGGGAAAAAGGTTTTGTGGAAATAGCTGAGATCCTCAGTATTTAATTAAACATCCCAGATCCGCATCCTTATCTTCTTAATATAATGACGCACATCCAGCACCAATGCAGCAAGCACATAAAATACAATGGGGAAGCCTACAGCCAAAAATGATGAATAAATAAAAAAAAGTCTTATTTTACTGATGGATATATTTAGTCGCTCTGCAAGATAAGTACATACACCAAAACTCTGTTTTTCAAAAAAGGTAATGATCCGCTGGAACATGTTATTTTTTTAAGATTTTAATTCCTATACCACAATTTAAACATTTTTTTTGAGTGCAGTAGCATTTATTTAATTGAAGTAATGCCTGCGACATCAAAGCATCTCCTACTTTCAGGCCGCTGCTTACATACTGGCCAACAATAGCATTACTTTCTGCCGGGAGGTTTTCGAGAAAATTCAGTGCCCTGTCTATGTATTCAGGCTGATCGGTATACTTGCCATATGAGAATAAGAACAAACAAACAGTGTTGATAATGATGCTGTGAACAGATTTTACACCGGGCTGGACAACCACCTTTGTTGCCACTTTATTAAAGTGATAATGTGTTTGCCAGTAAACATCAACCGGTAGCTCAATAAAAAGCTTACACAGGTCCTTTAAATTTTCTGTTTCCAGTATCCTCGAAAAAAGGTGGCTGCTTTTAAGCATCAATGCAGCAAATTGTGCCAGTCTGATGGTTGGAAAATTCTGTGGCCGCATTCTTAAAAACTTCCATAGTTCAATATTTAACGGCATAAGGCGATATTTTTGCTGCAAAAAAGAATATTCTTTCTGCAGTTGCCTGGGATAGGTTTCAGTAAAGCCTGAGGTTAAAAATCCGGCCTGGCCAAACAACAATGCAGCAATCTGCAGGGCATTGTCCTTGTGCTTTAATAAAATAGGATAAGGTAGGGCATCAGCTAGTAACTCAAAAGGAACAGCATTTACCTTAAAACCAAAACTCTTGGCCATAAAATGGTAAAAAGTCAGCTCCCAATCGCCTCTGTTGTGCGCCAGTTTATGAAAAATTTCTTCCGATTTATGTTCAAATCGTTCAATAATTATCCTGGCTAAAAAACTATGGATAACTATCGGATCTATATTTTTAATGTGCTTTTCACAGGGGAACCTGTTCATACCAGCCATTAGTTCACGATAAATATTAAGCAGGTGCCTGGGGAAAAGGTCCTTTAAAACAAGAACAGGTATTAAACTGCCATTTGTCCGGTAAACAGGTTGATCATGCTGATAAACCACATGTAAAATAACTGCATTATATGCAGGATCTTTATCATGTCCATGCACAAACCAGTCAGACGATTTAAGGTGCAGTTCTACCTGACCGGCCCATCTCGTATTACCGATCATCAGTTTGGCCATACTAAAATCAGGCCCTGCATCTTTGTTTATAAGACCGGGCGTCAAAATCTCCAGTCTTTCCCCATCCGTGCAAAAAAGTCCGAAAGTGTTAAATAGCCTGAAACGCCATATAAAATGTAAAAAATGTTCAGAAAAATCCATTAGGTGAACTTAATCGGAAAATGACCAGTTCACCACAAAATAGATGAAGTATTTTAAATTAAACCGGCAGCTAATAATATTTGTTCCATCTCCTGCTGCAGTTTCAATGCTTCTGCTCTTGCCTTTTCAGCAAAATCCTCCCCATTCCCTGCATAGATAATCGACCTGGCCGAATTTACCAGTAAACCACAGCTGTCATTTAACCCGTAGGTGCAAACATCGGCAAGGCTTCCTCCCTGTGCACCAACACCAGGTACCAGTAAAAAATTATCTGGCGCAAGCCTCCTGATATTTTTAAACTCTGCCCCACGGGTAGCACCTACTACATACATCAGCTGCTCACTGTCTGCCCATGCTGAAGAAATGCGGATCACCTCTTCATACAGCTTTCCTTCAGGCGTTTGGTGCAACTGAAAATCACTATGCCCAATATTTGAGGTTAAAGCCAGGAGGATCACCCATTTATCCTTATGGTTTAAAAATGGTCCAACAGAATCTTTGCCCATATAGGGCGCCACAGTAATGGCATCAAAACCCATCCCCGATTTCTCCTTGTTAAAAAATGCATCGGCATACATGGCCGACGTATTGCCAATATCACCTCTTTTTGCATCTGCAATAGTAAAGATATCTTTAGGAATATATTCCCAAGTCCTGATCAGCGTTTCCCAACCCTTCAACCCCATCGATTCAAAAAAAGCAGTATTGGGCTTATAGGCAACACACAGATCTTTTGTCGCATCGATGAGCTGTTTATTAAATTCCAGTACCGGATTGTCATATTTTAGCAGGTGTCTTGGAATTTGTTCCATTACAGGATCAAGGCCAACACACAAAAAAGATTTCTTGGTTTTAATTTGCTCAAATAGTTGCTTCTTATTCATCTGGGGGTAAATTTTGGACACAAAGATGTTAATTTTCAAACTGATTTAAACCCCTTCACCGTACTTTTAATGTAAATTATTATAAACAATTTTAACTTTTTCTTGGAGATTAGATTTCAAATACATACAATTGCACCATAATTCTCTAAAGTTTATCTGACCATTCCAGAAAATCTCATAAAATTTTGTTTTATAACGCCTTTTATAATTGCATTTTTTGCGCTGTTCAGTTGATATCATACTTTGCTATCAATCATAAAAATTTAGAAAACAACACATTTAAAATTTCTCTACATCCATATAATGTTTAATAAAACAGAATTAAATGAAAAACTCACTGCTGAATTGCGTGAGATAGCAAAAAATCAGGGCATTCTAAATGCCGATGAATTGCGCAAGGCTGAACTGGTCGAAATCATTGCTCAAATAACCGAGCAGCAAGCCGAAGCAGAAGCTACTCCCAAAGAAGCTCCGGTAAAAGCTGTAAAAACAAAAGCTGTAAAGGAAAATGCAGCAAAAAACAGCCCTGTTAAGAACAGTGGGAACAAAGCGCCCGTTCAAAAAGAATTGCCTAATGATGAAAATACTTTGACAGCAGATTCTGCTAAAGCAGCTCCGTTAAAAGAGCGCCCTGTAAAGGAACATTTAGCAAAAACTAGCGCAGCCAATAACCCGTCAAAAGATGCCCAGGGTGATAAACCGGCTAGAAAGAGAATCCGCATTGCACCAAAGGAAGCAGCTGAAGAAAATGTACAAAGGCCATTTAACCGGGCTTCTTTGTTTGAGCCCCATCCTGTAGCTGAAGCTTACAAACAGGAGACACTTTTTGAAGCACCTGTTGAAGTTGTAACTGAAGAAGCTCCGGCAGTAACACCAGCGGAAACAACAGTACCTTCTTTTCCAAACGAAACTAAAAACCCTGCACATCCGGCAAACCAGGACAATAAAAAACAGCGGCCACTGGAAAACAAACCTAAAAATCAAAACAGCAACGGCAACCATAAGCAAAACGAAAACAGCTACTCCAATCTTGATTTCGACAATACCATTACCAACGAAGGTGTTTTGGAAATTATGCCTGATGGATATGGCTTTTTAAGATCTGCCGACTACAATTACCTTTCTTCGCCGGATGATATTTATGTATCACAATCGCAGATCAAATTGTTCGGTCTGAAAACAGGTGATACCGTAAAAGGAAGCATCCGGCCACCAAAAGAAGGTGAAAAATACTTTCCGCTGGTAAGGGTTGAAACCATCAATGGCCGTTTGCCCGCTGATGTGCGTGACCGTGTTCCTTTCGATTACCTTACCCCATTGTTCCCTACTGAAAGGTTAAATCTTTTTACAGAAACAAATAACTATTCCACCCGTATTATAGACCTGTTTACACCTATAGGTAAAGGACAACGTGGCTTAATTGTAGCCCAGCCTAAAACTGGTAAAACAAACCTGCTGAAAGAGGTAGCCAATGCCATTGCTAAAAACCATCCTGAAGTTTATCTGATCATTTTATTAATCGATGAGCGTCCGGAAGAGGTAACAGACATGGCCAGAAGTGTAAGGGCTGAAGTAATTGCCTCTACTTTTGATGAACCGGCAGAACGCCACGTTAAAATCGCCAATATTGTACTCGAAAAAGCCAAACGTCTGGTAGAATGTGGCCATGATGTAGTGATCCTGCTCGATTCCATTACCAGATTGGCCAGAGCTTACAATACAACGGCCCCTGCCTCAGGAAAAATCTTGTCAGGTGGTGTTGATGCAAATGCCCTTCACAAACCTAAGCGTTTCTTTGGTGCAGCACGTAACATCGAAAAAGGTGGCTCATTAACCATACTTGCTACTGCTTTAACAGATACAGGATCGAAAATGGATGAAGTGATCTTTGAAGAATTTAAAGGTACTGGTAATATGGAACTTCAGTTAGATCGTAAATTATCTAACAAACGTATTTTCCCTGCTATCGACATTACAGCTTCAAGTACACGCCGCGACGATCTGTTGCACGACAGAGATACTTTGCAGCGGGTATGGATCCTGCGCAACCACCTGGCAGACATGAACGCCCAGGAAGCTATGGAGTTTGTTCAGGCTCAAATAAAAGGCACCAAATCCAATGAAGAATTCTTAATTTCAATGAATAGCTAATTGAAAAGGATTCTTTTTCATGATCAAAAAACATATCCCAAATGCCATTACCTGTGCCAACCTGTTTTCAGGTTGCATAGGTATTGTCTACGCTTTTAACGGGGCTCTTGAAATAGCAGCCTATTTTGTCCTCCTTTCAGGAATATTTGATTTTTTTGATGGTTTTGCAGCAAGGTTGCTGCATGTAAAATCCAACATTGGAAAAGAGCTGGACTCTCTGGCCGATATGGTCAGTTTCGGCTTCCTTCCTGGGGTAGTAATGTTTCAATTGCTAAAAACAAGTGATTGTACTTTCCCATATTTGCCTTATCTTGGTTTTATCATCACCGTATTTTCTGCCCTCAGACTTGCTAAATTTAATATTGACAGCCGCCAGACCGAAGATTTCATTGGCCTGAATACACCAATGAATACCATCTTTATAGTGTCCTTACCCTTTATTCGTAAAGATTATCCTTTAATTGTTGGGTCTGCCCCTTTATTGTTCGGGCTTACCTTAATACTCAGCTGGTTGCTGGTTAGTGAAATAAAAATCTTCTCCCTCAAATTCAGTTCGGCCACCTGGGCAAAGAACAAAATAAAATACATTTTCCTGCTGCTCTCAGCAATACTGGTCATATTTCTTAATTTTTCTGCCGTACCGTTTATACTGCTGCTTTATATCGGACTGTCTTTTCTCCATTTCAGGAATACACCTATATAAAAATACTAAAAATCGGGTATAATGATTTAAAGCTGTTTTTCCAGCTCTGCTTTAGCCTCATCCAGTTGCGTATACAGATGCGCTACAAAAGCACTGATTTCCTCAAATGCCTGTGGCAGCTCCTCTATATTTTTAAGGTCTCTTGCATTGTTTTCCATCATTTGCATGTGTTCTTTGGCGTCTTCACGACCTACATAAGCAAAAGTGGGTTTTATTTTATGGGCACAGTTAGATGCTCTTGGCCAATCTTTATCTGCAATAGCCTGCCCAAGATCAGAGATATACAAAGGTGTTTGAAGCTTAAACATATCTATCATCTCTATGATAAATTCCGCGCTGTCCCCAGACATATCTCTTAAATAAGACAGATCCAGAGGATCATTATTTTTCTGTAAGTTTACCATCATAGACAAAAATAATGAATTTATACTTTTGATACTGACAAATTATCACTTAATCTTTCTAATATTTCCGATACAGTAAGCTTAAACACCGGATGAATGCTGTCAGGCGCGATTTCGGCCAGGGGCACCAAAACAAATTTTCTATGCTGCATCTGCGGATGCGGAATCTGCAATTGACTTCCATTATCCACAATTTTGCTGCCAAAAAGCACAATATCGATGTCTATCAACCGGGAACCCCACTTTTCATGTCTCACCCTACCCAGATCAAGTTCAATCTGCAAAACCATCTCAAGTACCTGAATTGGACTAAGCGCGGTATTAACGCCAACGGCAACATTCAAAAAAGCCGGCTGGTCTTCTTTCCCCCAGGCCGATGTTTCATAAAAGGCAGATGTTAAAAATACTTGCCCAATACGTTTGTCAATTTGCTCAATAGCCTCTTTTATCAATTCACTCCTATCTCCCAGGTTACTTCCAAGTAACAAATAAACATTTTCACTATCCAATTGCATATAAAGATCCGAGGCTTTTTTTTATTTACCTTTACAAATTAAATATTTACCTGGCAGATGAGAGAATTTTTTAAATATGTTTTTGCTACAGTGGTAGGCGTAGTCATTTCACTGGCCTTATTTTTAGTATTTTTTATACTATTGATCATCGGAATTGTTAAAACATCCCTAAAGGAACAGAAAGTAAGTGTAAACAGCAATTCTGTACTTTTGCTTAACCTGGACCAAAGCATAACTGAACGCACCGCTGACGATCCTTTGTCAAGATTGCCCCTGGTTGGCTCAGATGAGGATAAAAGCATTGGTTTTAACGATGTGATCCGTGCGTTGCAAAAAGCCAAAACAGACGACAACATTAAATGTGTTTACATCAATGTAACCTCACCTCAGGCGGGTTTTGCTACCATGCGTGAAATCAGGGATGCACTGATTGATTTTAAAACAAGTAAAAAGAAAATCATAGCCTATAGTGAGGTTTACACACAGGGAGCCTATTACCTGGCTTCTGCAGCCGATAAGATTTATTTAAATCCCGAAGGTGCACTGGAGTTTAAAGGCCTGAAATCTGAGACCATGTTTTTTAAAGGTGCACTGGATAAACTTGGCATCGAAGCCCAGATTGTGAGGGTCGGTAATTATAAAAGTGCTGTAGAGCCTTTCTTTGCAGAAAAAATGAGCGACAAAAACCGCGAACAGGTTACGGCCTACCTGCATGGCCTATATGATACTTTTCTGGAAGGGATAGCCAAAAGCCGTAACATCAGCACCGAAACGCTTTACCAGATTGCAGATGATTATAAGATCAGGCAGCCTCAAGACGCTGTTGCCTATAAAATGGTGGATGAGCTGAAATATAAAGACCAGATTATTGATGAACTCAAAACATTAAGTGGAAAAGAGAAAAAAAATGATCTCACAACCATTTCTATTAATGACTATGCCAGAAATGTTGTTAAAGACCAGCCTACTTCCGCAAGCCAGAAAGTAGCCATAATTTACGCCAATGGCGACATCATGGGTGGCGATGGCTCCGATCACCAGATTGGTTCGGAACGGATCTCCAAAGCCATTCGGAAAGCCCGTCTTGATACCGATATCAAAGCTGTTGTTTTAAGGGTAAATTCACCAGGTGGCAGCGCTTTGGCCTCAGATGTGATCTGGAGAGAAATTGTACTCACCAAAAAGATAAAACCTGTTATCGCTTCATTTGGAGATGTAGCAGCCTCTGGAGGCTATTACATTGCATGCGCGGCCGACTCCATATTTGTACAACCCAACACCATAACCGGATCTATTGGCGTATTTGGTGTTATTCCTAATTTCCAGAAATTATTTAATGATAAACTTGGAATCACCTTTGATGGTGTTAAAACCGGAAAATATGCAGATATCATGAGTGTGGACAGACCCATGACTGCAGGTGAAAGGCTGATTGTACAAAATGATGTAAACCGGGTATACGATAGTTTTATTACCCGTGTGGCAGATGGGCGTAAAAGAACAAAAGCTTACATAGACAGCATAGGTGGTGGCCGTGTTTGGGTTGGGACTGATGCAGTCAGAATTGGACTGGCCGACAGAACAGGTAACTTTAATGATGCCATAATTGCCGCAGCTAAAAAAGCTAAAATAAAAGATTACAGTATTGTGGAATATCCTGAAATGCGGGATCCCTTTAAATCACTGATGGACAACACAACAGATAAGATAAGAACTTATTATGCCAAACAAGAGCTTGGTGCGAGCTATCCTATCTATCAGCAAATAAAATCAGCTGTATCCAGATCAGGAATCCAGACCAGGATGCCTTTTGAAATTAAAATACAATAAAACTTCCTGATTAAAATGGAAAATAAAACCATTGCACGCACACTTCGGCTACTTTCTCAATTGATGGAACTACACAATGAGAACCCTTTTAAAATTAAATCTATTGCTAATGCTGCATTTAAAGTAGATAAATTACCGTACCCCGTTAAAGGGAAAACAATTGAAGAAATCTCCCAGATTGATGGTCTTGGAAAAAGTATCTCGGCAAAAGTCTGGGAATTGCTGGAAACAGGTTCAATGACCGAACTGGAGCAAATATTGGCCCAAACACCTACAGGAATTGTCGAAATGCTGGGCATTAAAGGCATAGGACCAAAAAAGATTGCTGTCATCTGGAAAGACCTGGCCATAGAGAATATTGGCGAGTTATATTATGCCTGTAATGAAAACAGGCTGATCGAAGCCAAAGGCTTCGGATTGAAAACACAGGAAGAGATCAAAAAGATCATAGAATTTAAAATGGCTGCCTCGGGCAAATTTCTATACGCCCAGACTGAAAGCCTGGTAAACAAGCTATACGCCGACCTGGCTATATGGTTAAATACCATTAGCGGTGATCCCTTACTTGGTATAGCCGGAGCCTATCGCCGCTGCCTGGAAATCATAGAAGAAATTGAATTGCTCATCGGTGCCGAAACCCTGGAAGAAATACATACTAAAATAACCACCTTTGAGCCCCTGGTATTTGAACAGCAAACAGATGGAAATTATTTGGCAAACAGTCCTTTTGGCTTAAAAATAAAACTTTATATAGTCCAAAAATCAGATTTTTACCTGAACTGGTTTAAGCTTACCGGTAATGAGCAACACGTAAATGAAGTACTGGCGCTGGCAGGATCAGATGCTTTTACATCGGAACAGGAAATCTACCAAAAAGCTGGTCTTGCTTACGTTGAACCTGAGCTGAGGGAAGGACTGAATGAAATCCAGCTGGCCAAAGAAAATAAACTCCCTATACTCCTTACTGATGCCGATCTGAAAGGCAGCCTGCACAACCACTCTACCTGGAGCGATGGCGTACATACCCTGGAGGAAATGGCTGTTTTTTGTAAGGACAACCTGAGACTGGAATACCTGGGCATCTGTGATCATTCCAGATCCGCCTTTTATGCAAACGGACTAAACGAGCAACGGGTATATGCTCAGCACCAGGAAATCGAAGCTTTAAATGCAAAACTTGCGCCCTTCCGTATTTTTAAGGGTATAGAAAGTGATATCCTGAACGATGGCTCTCTGGATTACAGTGATGAGATCCTCAAAACATTTGATTTTGTAGTAGCCTCTGTACACAGCAATCTCCGCATGGATGAACAGAAAGCCACGGCACGGTTAATTAAAGCCGTAGAAAACCCTTATACTACCATTTTAGGACACCCTACGGGCCGGCTATTGCTTAGCAGAAAGGGTTATCCTATTGATTATGCAAAAGTTATAGACGCCTGCGTGGCCAACAATGTAGTGATTGAGATTAACGCCAATCCATTGCGTCTTGACCTCGATTGGCGTTGGCACCGTTATGCCCTGGAGAAAGGTGTATTGCTTTCCGTAAACCCGGATGCACATAGAAAAGAAGGGTTTCATGATATGCACTATGGTGTCTTGATCGGCAGAAAAGGTGGCTTAACTGCAAAACAGTGTTTAAATGCTTTATCCTTGCAAGATATTGCTCAATACTTCGGTAATAAAAAATAGTTATCCTTACCTTTGAGTTATGATTAGTAAGCTTTGCAACAGAATATTCGGAGAGGCAATCCATGATTATCACATCCATAACCATATAGATCAGCCTATAGAAAATCCATATCGCATCAGCTCTATTGAACACCTGCTTTATTTAAAATGTTGGATAGATACCGCTCAATGGCACATGGAAGACGTAGTCCGTAATCCGGAGATCGATCCGGTTGAAGGACTGCAATGGAAAAGACGCATTGATGCTTCTAATCAGGAAAGGACGGATGTAGTAGAATACATAGACAGCTACTTTTTGGAAGAATACAAAAATATAAAGCCAAATGCAGATGCGAAGATCAATTCTGAAAGTCCGGCATGGGTAATAGACCGCTTATCGATCCTTGCTTTAAAAGTATACCACATGACTGAAGAAACCGTCAGACCTGATGCTACCCAGGAACACCGGGACCTTTGTACACAAAAGCTTAACATTCTGTTAAACCAAAGAGCCGATCTTTCCAATAGCTTAGATGAATTGATACAGGATATTGAAAACGGTACAAAGTATATGAAAGTATACAAACAAATGAAAATGTATAATGACCCCAATCTTAATCCTGTTCTTTACAACACTAACCATGAATGAGGGGCAAAAATAAAATACTGGTCATCCGTTTCTCGGCCATGGGAGATGTAGCCATGACCGCTCCTGTTTTAAAGGAATTTATGCGGGAATATCCGGATACGGAATTGCTGATGCTGAGCCGCAGCTTATTCCAGCCTTTCTTTAATGATATCCCCAATTTAAATTTTTATCCTTTCGAACCCAAACAACAGCACAAAGGCTTTTTGGGGCTCATTAAACTCTTTATAGCACTCCGAAAACAAAAAATAACTGCTGTTGCCGATCTGCACAATAACCTCAGAAGCAGAATAGTAAGCCTGCTCTTTTTTATTACAGGAGTAAAAACAGCCAGGATAGACAAGGGCAGAAAAGAGAAAGCAGAACTTACCCGCAGGGAACAAAAAATACTCAGACCCCTTAAGCTTACAATAATCCGTTATGCAGAAGTATTCAAAACTTTAGGTTTCCCTTTTGGACTGCAAAACAAATTAACTGAAAGAAGGCCTCAAACCTTAACCCCAGCTGACTTTCCCTTTATCTCTTTCCCAAAAACACAAAAATGGATCGGTGTAAGTCCCTTTGCCCAGCACCTGCAAAAAGTGTATCCTCTGCAAAAAACAGAGACCGTACTATTGGCACTGGCCAACTCAGGACACCAGCTTTTCATATTTGGTGGTTCTTCAGAAGAAGAACAGATAGCTATGGAATGGGAATGTAAACATAAAAACGTTACTTCAGTAGTCAGAAAAATCAAACTCGAAGATGAGCTAAAGCTCATTTCAAACCTGGATGTGATGTTGAGTATGGACTCTTCCGGCATGCACCTTGCTGCTTTAAAAAATATCCCGGTTGTATCTGTATGGGGTGCCACCCATCCTTACATAGGGTTTTTAGGCTATGGCCAATCCATAAAGGATGCGGTACAAGCAGATCTCTATTGCAGGCCATGCTCTGTTTATGGAAATGTTCCATGTTACCGCGGCGACTTTGCCTGTATGAACAATTTATCAGAATCGGTTGTTATAAATACTGTACTCAATAAACTCAGCAATGGCGAAAAAACTACTATTGGTCAGACACGGTAAATCAGAATGGGGGAATGCACATCTTGCAGACTTTGACAGACCACTAAACCCCAGGGGGCACAGAAATGCACCGGAAATGGCCGCAAGATTACTGCAAAAAGACCTGGTTCCGCAACTCATCGTAAGCAGTCCGGCTTTAAGGGCCATTACCACTGCCAAACATTTTGCACAAGCCTGGAAAAAATCAGCAGAACAAATAAAAGAAGAGGCTTCAATTTATGAAGCAAATGTCAAAACCCTCTTGAAAGTAATCAATAGGTTCAATAACAGGTATGACTATATTGCTATTTTCGGGCATAATCCAGGATTTACAGACCTCGCCAATTACCTCAGTGATGCCGATATTTACAACATCCCTACCTGCGGTACTGTATTGATAGAATTCCCTTTCGACGAATGGGAACTGGTAAGCCACCATACCGGCAGGCTGCTCCAGTTCGATTATCCTAAAAGTCTTAACGAAGATTAAAAATGCAGGTGCTTAACTGTAAGCCCGTTATTGATCAGCTGCTTCAGGGAATCAATGCCTATCCTTAAATGTGTTTCCACATAAGTGGATGTTACATTACTGTCGCTTTCCGTTGTTTTAACCCCTTCAGGGATCATCGGCTGATCTGAGACCAGTAATAACGCTCCTGTGGGTATCTTATTGGCAAAACCAGTGGTAAATATGGTAGCAGTTTCCATGTCCACAGCCATCGCCCTTAAAGTTTTCAGGTATTTTTTAAAAGCCTTATCGTGCTCCCAAACCCTGCGGTTAGTGGTATAACAGGTTCCAGTCCAGTAATCCCTCGAATGGTCACGTATTGTGGTTGATATTGCCTTTTGTAAAGCAAACGCAGGTAATGCAGGTACTTCAGCAGGTAAATAATCATTGGACGTCCCCTCACCTCTTATCGCCGCAATAGGCAGGATCAGGTCGCCTAGCTGGTTCTTCTTTTTCAATCCGCCACATTTACCCAAAAACAATACTGCCTTCGGGCTGATTGCCGTCAGCAAGTCCATCATGGTTGCAGCCATCGGGCTTCCCATACCAAAATTTATAATGGTAATCCCGTCAGCTGTTACACTTTGCATAGGTTTATCCAGCCCCATAACCGGTGCATTATCGTGCCATTCAGAAAACATCTGTACATACTTACTAAAATTAGTGAGCAGTATGTACTGGCCAAAATCTGCTAATGGCCTTCCTGTATATCTGGGCAGCCAGTTTTGTACAATATCAGCCTTTGATTTCAGGCCAGCCTTTACCGGCGATTCCACTTCTTTTATCTTCTTTACTTTTCCTCCCTTTTGTTCTTCTTTTTTTACATCTTTTTCTTCATTCATATCTATTCTCCTTTTATTATGCTTTGCAGCGAACCAGCTGATCGCCTAAAACAAGTTAAAAAAAAATCCCCGGTAAACCGGGGATTAAATTTCTAAGCAGCTTTTAACTTTTTAAAGTCGGCCTTCTCAAACTTTTCAACCGCATAATCGAGTGTAATGCTCAACTCCTTGACACTGGTATCAGAAGGGATCTCGAACATCGCATCCAGCATAATGGCCTCACAAATAGAGCGCAAGCCCCTTGCACCAAGCTTATATTCCATCGCTTTATCTACTATAAAGTCCAAAACTTCGTTATCAAATGTAAGTTTCACATTTTCCAGTTCAAACAATTTTACATACTGACGGAACAGCGAGTTTTTAGGCTCGGTCAGGATGTTGCGCAATGCCTGCTTATCCAATGGGTTCAGGTGGGTTAAAACCGGTACACGTCCAATCAGTTCCGGAATTAAACCAAACGATTTTAAATCCTGAGGCGTAATATATTTATAAAGGTTTTTAAGATCCAGTTCAGCGTCGTCCTTTTTAACCTTATAACCTACTGCCTGGGTACGCAGCCTGTTGGCAATTTTACGTTCTATGCCATCAAAAGCCCCTCCGCATATAAACAGAATGTTATTTGTATTTACCGGGATCATCTTCTGATCAGGATGTTTACGTCCGCCCTGTGGTGGAACGTTTACTACCGTACCTTCTAATATCTTCAGTAAAGCCTGCTGTACGCCTTCACCAGATACATCCCGGGTAATAGAAGGATTATCACTTTTACGTGCCACCTTATCTACCTCATCAATATATACAATGCCACGTTCTGCCGAAGCCACGTCATAATCAGCAGCCTGTAACAATCGGGTAAGAATGCTCTCCACATCTTCACCAACATACCCAGCCTCTGTAAGTACCGTTGCATCACATATACAGAAAGGTACATGTAATATCTTGGCAATAGTTTTAGCCAGTAAGGTTTTACCTGTACCCGTTTCACCTACCAACATGATATTGGATTTTTCAATCTCAACCTCATCACCCTTGTCTACTTTCTGACTTAACCTTTTATAGTGGTTATATACCGCCACTGCAAGCACCTTTTTAGCATCATCCTGACCAATTACATACTGGTCAATATGAGCTTTAATTTCCAGGGGCTTTAACAGCGTGATCGAAGTATCTAAAGCTTTCGATTTTTTACTCCCCAGCTCCTGTACCAACAGCTGATTGGCCTGGGTTACACACTTATCGCAGATAAATGCATCCAGTCCTTCAATAAGCATTAGTGTATCCTGCTTACCTGAGCCGCAAAAAGAGCAACGGGATTCTTTGTTTTGTTTAGCCATTTTTTAGTCTTTGTTGCTAGCACCTAGCACTTCATCAATCATTCCGAAGCCTTTTGCTTCCTCAGCCTTCATCCAGTAATCACGGTCTGAAGCCTTTTCTACCCACTCATAGCTCTGTCCCGAATGGTTTGAAATAATATCGTATAATTCTTTCTTCAATTTAAGCATTTCCCTCAGGTTGATCTCCATATCAGAAGCTACCCCCTGTGCCCCGCCCGAAGGCTGGTGGATCATCACTCTTGAATGAGGCAATGCCGCACGTTTACCTTTAGCACCGGCAACCAGTAAAACGGCCCCCATTGATGCGGCCATACCTGTACAGATGGTAGCCACATCAGGTGCAATATACTGCATGGTATCATAAATACCCAGGCCTGCATATACTGATCCACCTGGTGAGTTGATGTAGATCTGAATGTCCCTGTTGTTGTCTGTCGACTGTAAAAATAGCAATTGTGCCTGGATGATATTCGCATTTCCATCATAAATGGCATCTCCTAAAAAGATGATACGGTCCATCATCAAACGGGAAAACACATCCATCTGAGCAACATTAAGCTGACGCTCCTCAATAATATAAGGTGTCATGGCTTTGGGTGAATTATTGGTAGCACCAATATAACGGTCTACATTTAAACCATTTATACGGTGATGTTTAACTGCGTATTTTCTAAATTCGTCTTTATCTATCTTCATGATCTCTAATTGTTATTTTAATCACTATCTATTTTCTTCACCAATAGTAATAAAACTAAATTGGTAATTTATTGTGGTATTGTAAAATTTGAATTCGTTTTTATATAAATAAGGCGACCTTTTAAAAGGCCGCCTTATTCATTCATGTTATCCTATTAAAACTCTGCAGTATTAAACTGCGCTTATTTCAATTCTGTAAATTTATTATAAGCTATTTCTTTTTGGTCCAAAGTAGCAACTGATTGAATGTAATCAAAAACTTTGATGGCTTTAACCTCATCAAAAATGCGGTTAGCATTGTCTTTTTCTTTCAGAAAAGTAGCCGTATACTGTGCCAGTTGGTCTTCAGGCATCGGACTTGGGCTATACATTCTGAATTGCGCATCCAACCGTTGTTTAGCCGTTTGAAACACATCTTCATACTTAATCTCGATGTTGTTGTCTTTGATCAGTTTATTCTCAATCAAAGTCCATTTCAGGTTCTTGGCAAAATCGTCATAACCTTCAGTCAGTTCCTCATCCGTTAATTTTTCGTTGGTTGCTTTTAGCCACTTACGTAAAAACTCATCCGGCAATTCCATTTTTACACTTTCAATCAGTTTGGTATAAATGTCGTTCTGCAATTTGCGGTCTGCATCCTGCTTAAACATACTTTCAATTTCCTCAGTGATCTTAGTTTTAAAACCAGCCTCATCTGTTACTACACCTGCACCAAACAATTTATCAAAGAACTCCTGGTTTAAATCAGCTTCCTCTAAACGGTTTACATTTTTAACCGTTACACGGAATTTAGACTGTAAATCTTTCGCATCCTCTTCGCTGATGTTTAACAACTTGGCAATTACCACCTCGTTTTTATCAAAAGCTTTTTGAACATCAAGTTCTACAACATCATCTTTCTTTAAACCAATCAAAGATTTTAATATCTTTTTATCAGTAACCTGATCCAAACGAATAGATCCGGTTGCAGTAATGCCACCTTCAAAAACTGAACCATCTGCCGAAAGTTGTGTTAATTCGGCATAAAGTACATCATCGTCTGCCGAAACTTCCGGATTTGTCATTTTGCCATAGCTTTTGCGGATGTTTTTGATCCTTGCAGCCAGCGTTTCTTCATCGGCCTTAACTACATATTGTGTAAACTTATCCTTTGAAGTAATGGCAACTTCAATAGCCGGGGCAAGCCCCAGTTCGTAATCAAATTCAAATTCGTCTGTATAGTCCCATTTAAACTCTTTGGTATCGTCCATTACAGGTAAAGGCTGACCCAGAATTTCAACTTTATTATCAGTAAGGTGTTTATTTAAAGTCTCGCTTAACAAATTATTGATCTCTTCAACAAGAATACTTCTGCCATACATCTTTTTGATATGGGCGGCAGGAACCATTCCTTTACGGAAACCTGGAAGGTTTGCTTTCTTAGCCTGTTCTTTAATAGATTTATCAACCTTTTCAGTGTAATCCTCAGGCGCAATCTTAATTTTTACAACTGCATTTAAGTCGTTAATTTTTTCCTGTGTAATGTTCATCTTTCTGAATCAATATTTGTATTAATGTCTTTATATAAAAATTCCCCCGTGTTGCGGGGGAATTTTGCTGTGCGGAAGAAGGGACTCGAACCCCCACGCCGTGAAGCGCCAGATCCTAAGTCTGGTGCGGCTACCAATTACGCCACTTCCGCAGTTAGGATTTATTAAGGACTGCAAAGATAGAGATTCTTATCAAAAGTCAAAAGGGTTTTTAATTTATTTTTAGGCACTTTCGTTAATGCGCTGGTTTACAGCAAAAACTTTTTCAATCCTATTATATTGAGTTACAATTCCGTCTGACCGGCGTTTAACACGCCTCTAACAACGCGAGAATTGTCAGCAGATAACCAGATCACACAGTTGTTACCATGCAGAAAATCAAAAAAACCCCGTATATATAGCTAAAAACAGGAAATCAGGTTACATAATTTAATTATAACAATATTATACATATATTTTTGTTAATTATTTATATTTGACGTCATGGATGATGGCAAGTATTTAATAAGTACCAAGGGTATATTTGAAAATTATAACAATGAGGAAATGCGAACCCTGCTATGGGAGATGTATAAAGGCTGGTTTTTACATAATGCAACGGAGGTTGACAGTGACAGGATGATAGACATGCTTTTATTTTATGATGAATTAAGGGACTTAATTGCCCAGATCACCAAAAATGAGACTATCTCGAGTTTGAATCAACTTCAGCAGACTTCAGTTCCCGACCCAGCAAATACTTCTTCGCTGGGCTAAGTAAAACACACTTATAATTCGCTTCCCCTTCCGGGCCTGGCCGGCCCTGTAATTTCGGCCTGAAGCTGGAACAGGTATTGTACCGCTTTCACTAAACGGCTTCCGTACCAGGAAAACATCTCACCATCTACCAGCAATACCCTGGCTGCGGGCATTGCTTTCTTAATCTCTTCGAGATGTTTTTCCTTAAAAGGATAAGGTTCAGAAGAAAGAAACACCAGATCTGGCTTTAACAGCCCCAGGTTTTCCAGGTCAGTTTCAGGATACCTGTTTTGCTTAATCACATTCCGCAAACCATTCAGGGTTAGCAGATGATCTATAAAAGTATCCGGACCAGCCAGCATATAAGGTTCCCTCCAGATCAGGTAAGCTACAGATTTATCAATGCCGTGCTGTAATGCCAGGGTCTGCAGGTCATTGAATCCTGCACTGATCAGATGTACAAGATAAGCAGCTTCCGGCTCCCTGTTTACCAATGCTCCAATATGTGCAATGGCTGCTTTGGCATCTTCCAGCGTATATATATCACTCATCCAAACCGGAAACTCTTCCATTAAAGCCTCAATCTGCAACTGTTCATTTTCCTCTTTATTGCCGATGATAAGGTCTGGCTTCAGGTCCCGGATCAGATCCAGATTTAATTTTTTGGTTCCCCCAACCTTTATCTTTGATGCAAATTGTGCTATCGGATGAATACAAAATTTGGTAATGCCCACAACCTCAGTATCCAGTCCCAGATCAAACAGCAGTTCTGTCTGGGAAGGCACCAGCGAAATGATCCGTTTTGGCGGATAATCTACCTGTATTGTCCGACCTAATTGATCGGTGAAACTACGTTGCATAAAGCAATTACTTTAAATCACCGTTCCATTGGGTATCACTGCGCCTTTTTTTACCACCACAATTCCATCTTTAACTGTATATAAAGGATGGTCGCCATCAGGTAAATGATCACCACCAATGATCTGTACATCATTACCTATCCTGCAGTTCTTATCTACCAGTGCATTAACAATTTTACACCTGTCGCCAATACCGATCAATGGCTTCTGTTTTGCAGTCTCCTCCTCAATCTCTGTAAGGGTCTGGTACCTGTCGCTACCCATTACATAAACATTTTCAATAACCGTACCTATCCCTATTCTGGAACGGATACCAATTACTGCATGTGAAATTTCTGCGGCCTGCAAAATACAACCCTCAGCAATTACAGCCTTATTTAAAGTAGTTCCCAATATTTTAGAGGGGGGCAGCATCCTGGCCCTGGTAAATATACTTTGGTGACTGTCGAACAGATTAAATTTAGGGATATCATCTGTAAGCCCAAGATTGGCTTCAAAAAATGAAGAAATGTTACCGATATCTGTCCAGTAACCTTCATACTGAAAACTCAATACCTTATTGTGTGCCATAGCCCTCGGAATAATCTCCTTACCAAAATCCTTTTCATCAGGATTATCGATCAGTATTTTTACCAGCAAATCCCTGTTAAAGATATAAATACCCATTGAAGCCAGGTAATCCCTACCCTCAGCATGCATCTCTTCACCTGTATCAGACGACCAGTCGGGCAATAAAGCAGCAGCAGGTTTCTCTATAAAAGAAGTAATAAAACTATCTTCGTTCACCTTTAATATACCAAAATCAGTGGCATCCTTGGCTGTTACCGGAATAGTAGCAATACTCACTTCAGCCCCTTTTTCAACATGGGCCTGAACCATTTTATTAAAGTCCATCTGGTACAGCTGGTCTCCTGACAAGATCAGCGCATATTCAAACTCATGATTTAACAAATGGTGCATGGTTTGCCTTACCGCATCAGCCGTTCCCTGAAACCAGGTTGGGTTCTCAGGCGTTTGTTCTGCGGCAAGAATATCTACAAATGCAGCACTGAAATGACTAAAATGGTAAGTATTTTTAATGTGTTTATTTAATGATGCCGAATTGAATTGTGTTAAAACGAACATCCTGTGTATCCCCGAATTCAGGCAGTTAGAAATTGGAATATCTACCAAACGGTATTTCCCTCCTATCGGTACCGCTGGTTTAGAGCGTGTTTGTGTTAATGGCGCCAGCCTTGAGCCCTGGCCACCGCCAAGGATCACTCCCAATACTTTGTCAGTCATGTTCATCCTAGTTTAAATTTGGTATAGATCAATATATTGCTGCGCTGCCCTATCCCATGAGTGGTCCAGCTGCATCATAAACTTACGTATTTCTTTTACTTTTTTTTCATCTGAGTACAACTCATAAGCCCGGCCAATGGCATGCCCTACATCCCAAACACTGGTCTGGTCATGACAGATACCAAAACCACCATCGCCAATATCAATTACGGTATCTTTCAATCCCCCTATTCTTCTTACAATTGGAATGGTGCCGTACCTTAAGGCATACATCTGGTTTAAACCACACGGTTCTACCCTGCTAGGCATCAGCAAAAAGTCTGCCGCAGCATAGATCTGATGCGACAATTGCTCATTATACCCGATATAAACATTATAATTTCCCGGAAAAGCTTCCTTTAAATGTGATAAACGCCCTTCAACCTGTGGATCGCCCGAGCCCAGTACCAATACATTAATTTCTTTGTTATAGGTAAGCAGTGCATTGTAAAATATATCGGGCAACAGATCAGCTCCTTTTTCTCCTACTAACCTGCCGATAAAAGTAAACAGCGGTTTTTCCGGATCAAGGTTAAAAACAGCACAAAGTGCAGCTTTATTAATCTTTTTACCTGCATCAACAGTACGCAAAGTAAATTTCTTTTCCAACATCGGATCCGTCTGTGGATTCCAGACTTCATTGTCAATGCCATTTAAGATCCCGGCAGATTTACCCCTTTCCTGGGCCAGCAGATCTTCCAGCCCATTGGCTTTAAAACTGATCTCATCCAGATAGCTTGGTGAAACAGTAGTTACCCGCCAGGCACATTTTATCGCTGATGCCAAAGGGTTAATACTTCCTTTCCAGTCCAGCTGTCCCGATTTCCACAAATCAAAAGCAGGAATGTAATGTAGTTTATCCCAACCAAATTGTCCCTGGTACTGTGCATTGTGTATGGTTAGAACGGTAGGAATCTGGCTCAGGCTTCTGAACTGCAGACAGTAAGCCATCATAAAAGGTACCAGGCCGGTATGATGGTCATGACAATGCACTACATCAGGGCGATGTTCCCATTGCGCAATCCAGTCCAGCACTGCAATCTGGTAAGCCAGGAAACGTTCCGTATCGTCATGATAACCATATACCTGTGGCCTGTCCAGTAAACCAGCTATATGTACCAGGAACAGATCAAAACCCAGTTTATTTGTCTTCTCCCTAAAAATCCTTACTGTAAAATCACGAAAGCCAAGTTTACCCCAGCCATCATAAACCACCTCAAATTCATTCTCCTGCATAAATTTAGTCTGGTACGCAGGCATTACCACCTTAGCTACATGTCCAAGTTTATTCTGATACTTTGGCAGGGCGCCTACTACGTCGCCCAAACCACCAACTTTAGCAATTGGATAACATTCTGCACTAAGGTGTATGATCTCCATAATCTGAGGGTTTAAAATTACCTCAAAATAGGGATTAAGAAACGTAAAGCAAATATTTGACAGAAAATATTTTGCAAGACACCCAGTAATAAAACCTAATCTGCTATAGCCCTGAACATCAACGCTGCAACCGTCAAATTGGTTCTGCTGTCTATCAATATAGCCGCACCATTGGCTTTGTTGTCACCATAAAAATCAAATGCAAGTTCATCAGCAGTCTTCAAAATCACCCTGCCTATGTCATTTAACCGAAATTCATAAGCCTGCTGTTTTTCCAGTGTATTGATGTCAACTTTGTACACAATTTCGCTGATCTTACACTTGGTAACCTTGCTGTTGTGCTGCAATAAATAGGTGATGTTCTCATCAAGCGGACGTGCATCCATCCAGCAAACATCTGCTTCTATCAGTCTGGAATTTTGCGGCAAATGGTCAGAATTCACCAAAACATCACCCCTGCTAATGTCAATATTGTCTTTCAGGTGAAGCGTTACCGACTGCCCGGCAAAAGCTACCACAGGTTGCTGGTCAAACAGCTCTATTCTTTCGATCACAGAACTGCTACCAGATGGCAATACCGTAACCTTATCATCCACCTTAAATTCGCCACTTAAAATCCTGCCTGCATACCCCCTGTAATCGTGCAGTTCCTCCGTTTGCGGCCTTACTACCCATTGTACCGGCATACGGGCCAGATCAGATTCAGCACCCGTTTCCACATCTACCGTTTCCAGGAAGTGCAATAAGCTACGGCCTTTGTACCAGGCCATGTTTTCAGACTCATTTACTACATTATCACCTTTCAATGCACTTACAGGAATAAAATTCACATCCTTCAGGTTCAGTTCAGCAGCAAGGGCCTTGTATTTATCTGTAATGGCAGTAAATACAGTTTCGCTATAGCCTACCATATCCATCTTGTTTAAACAAACTACCACATGCTCAATACCTAATAACGAAACCAGGTAGGAATGACGGATCGTTTGTTCTACCACACCGTTTCTGGCATCAATTAAAATGATAGCCAGTTTAGCGGTAGAAGCACCGGTAACCATGTTACGGGTATATTGTATATGTCCTGGAGTATCTGCAATAATAAACTTACGCTTATCCGTCTGGAAATATTTATAAGCCACGTCAATGGTAATTCCCTGTTCACGTTCTGCCCTTAAGCCATCCGTTAAAATGGCCAGGTCAATTGTTCCGTCATCATTTTTGCGGTTACTTTGCTGTAAAGCTTCCAGCTGATCGGCAAGAATGGAGTCCGTATCGTATAACAACCGTCCAATAAGTGTGCTCTTACCATCATCAACACTACCCGCTGTAAAAAATTTAAGTATATTCATTAAAAGTATCCTCCCTTTTTGCGGTCTTCCATAGCAGCTTCCGAAACTTTATCGTCCATGCGGGCTCCGCGTTCACTAATTTTTGATGCACTGATCTCCATGATGATGTTGTCTATCTCATCTGCATCCGATTCCACTGCAGCAGTACAACTCATATCACCTACAGTACGGAACCTTACTTTTTTATGTTCCACAATATCCTCTTCATCCATATTTAAAAATGGCGAAGCAGCCATCAGCTGTCCGTTACGGGTAATCACATCCCTGTAATGTGCAAAATAGATAGAAGGCAGACCAATATTTTCCCTTTTGATATAGTTCCATACATCCAGCTCCGTCCAGTTACTGATCGGGAATACCCTTACATTTTCCCCTTTATGGATCTTACCGTTATAGATATTCCACAATTCCGGGCGCTGGCGCTTAGGGTCCCACTGTCCAAATTCATCCCTTACAGAGAAAATACGTTCCTTGGCCCTTGCCTTTTCCTCATCCCTTCTTGCCCCGCCAATACAGGCATCAAAACCATGCCAAGCAATAGTATCCAGCAAAGTAACTGTTTGCAAAGCATTCCTGCTTGCATTTTTGCCAGTCTGTTCCACTACCTTACCCTGGTCAATCGATTCCTGAACACTACCTACAATCAGTTTTTCACCTAAGCGGGCCACCATATTGTCACGGTAAATTATCGTTTCCTCAAAATTATGGCCGGTATCAATATGTACCAGTGGAAAAGGAAATTTACCAGGTCTGAAGGCTTTTTCCGCCAGTCTAACCAACGTAATAGAATCCTTACCACCAGAAAACAACAAGGCAGGCTTCTCAAATTGCCCTGCCACTTCACGTAAGATGTGAATGGCCTCGGCCTCTAATTCATCTAAATAATCTAAATTATATTTACTCATATGCTGTTGCAATTATTGAGTGGCATGCAAACCACATTCCTTTTTCGATTGATCTTCCCACCACCATCTTCCGGCCCTGAAATCCTCACCTTCGCGCACAGCCCTGGTACAAGGCGCACAACCTATGCTTGGAAAACCTTTATCGTGTAAAGTATTATAAACGATATTATTTTTTTTGATATATTCCTTCACTTCCGCTAAAGACCAGAAAAAGATAGGGTGAAATTTGATCAGCTGGTTTTGCTCATCCCATTCCAGGTTGGCCATATCGTGTCTGTTTAGCGATTGTTCGGACCTGATCCCGGTAACCCATAGATCGTTCCCTTTTAAAGCTCTCCTTAAAGGCTCCAATTTACGAATACCGCAGCATTCTTTTCTGTTTTCAACAGATTCGTAGAAACTGCTTGGTCCCTTTTTATCCACCATTTCCTGTAAAGCTTCTGCCTGTGGAAAATAAGCATGAATGGGCTTTTTGTAAATTTCTAAAGTACGGTTCCATACATAATAAGTTTCCGGAAACAGTCGGCCTGTTTCCAGTGTAAAAACCTCAATAGGAAGATCATTGGCAAAGATCATATGTGTAATCACCTGGTCCTCCCATCCAAAACTTGTAGAAAACACAATTTTACCAGGATACTCGGCAGCAAAGAACCTCAAGGCCTCAACCGGATCAAGATCCTTTATTTTTTCTGCTATTTCTATTAATTTTTCCTTCATGACTATACTAATTCGAGAATAAATTTGACGATGCTGCGCAGACTCACCAGAACCACCAGGATACCTACCGATACCATAATTGTTTTAGCAGAGATCCTGTTGGAAACCTTTGCCGCTATGGGCGAGGCCAGGGCACTTCCAATCACCAAACCTGCAACAGCCTCCCAATGTGCACCATTCAGCATGGTGATAAAAGTAAGTGAGCTCATCAGTGCTATAAAAAAGCGGGTGATTTTTACGGTACCTAAAGAGAAACGTGCATTTCTTCCACCCGCGATTAAGCTTGACAATACAATTGAACCCCAGCCACCACCACCAACAGCATCAATAAAACCACCAAAAAGCCCCAGCAAACCAATCTTTTTAATCTTATTTTTTCTGACTGCACTTTTACGGTTAGCCTGATAGGCTTTAGACAAAATTACAAAACCCAATATTAAAGTATACAAAGAAACTATTGGTTTGGTATAATGGCTGTAATGTTCCAGTGAAGACAACAGGTAAGCACCCGTTACTGCACCAATAATACCTGGTATCAGCAAGAGCTTAAACAGTTTCCAGTTCACATTTCCAAAACGGTAATGCATCCAGCCGGCAATGCCATTGCTTAAAATTTCTGACAAATGTACTCCCATACTTGCTGATGCAGGTGGCACACCCATCGCCAGCGAAAAGGAAGTAGAGGTTACACCATACGACATCCCTATGGCGCCATCTATCATTGCAAAGATGAAACCACCCAGCAAAAACCAGTAAAACATCGGGTTAATATTGGCTACAAAAGCCTGAAATTCGGGTTCCTTATGCCAAAAAGCTGCCACCACTATAGCAAAAGCAAATACGATGGCCAGCCATATCAGCCATTTCATTTTACCCAATTTAGGCTTTCCATCACTTACAACCACTCCTTCAACCGAAGCTTTTCCTTCAACCAGGGCCGATGTCACTTCATTTAGTTTTTTTACTTTTGCAGCAAAATCGCCATTCAATGTATTTCTAAGTGCCTGCATGTTTTGCAGGGTATCGTTCAATTCGCCTGGCAAGCCATTGTTTAGTACTTCTTTTAAACGTTTGGCTATAGTGGGCGATTTACCGTTTGTAGAAATGGCTATTTTTAAATCCCCTTTTTTAACAACCGAGCCAAGATAAAAATCGCAGAGTTCCGGCTTATCGGCAAAGTTGACCAGCAAATTGCGCTGACTGGCCTGTATCCTGATCTCCTGGTTCAGCAGTTCATTATTCGTAGCTGCAATTACCAGGTCTGCCCCGTTTAAATCTGCAGGTTCAAATGGTTTTTGCAATACATTTACTCCTTCATAACCATCAGCAAGTGTTTGCAATTGCGGTAAAACATCAATTCCAATAACAGTAACCTTTGCCTCCGGACTGTTATCCAGCAATGCAGAAAGTTTTTCTAAACCGATAGGACCAGCGCCTACCAATACGGTATGAATGGTATTCAGTTTGATGAAGACAGGAAATAACTGGTTGCCTTCCATCTGACTTATATCTCTTCTTTTAATGCCTGATAAAAATCCCTGATGGGCTGAAATGAAGGATGTAAAGAAACCACCTCACCAAAAACAAGTAAAGCTGGTGCTTTAATCCCCTTTTCTTCAACCAGTTCAACAATGGTATCCACTATGCCAACTGCAAGTTTTTCATTTTCAGTAGAACCACTTTGGATAGCAGCCACCGGCAGTTTATTTTTACCTTCATTCTGAAACAGTTTAACAATCTCTTTCAGTTTACCAAGTCCCATCAATACCACCACCGTAGCTTTAGACCTTGCGGCCTCATACAAGTCGTTAGAAATATGTCCGGAAGCTGTCGTACCTGTAACCACCCAAAAGCTTTCGCTCAGGCCTCTGTGTGTAACAGGAATCTGCTGCAATCCAGGCACAGAAATAGAACTGGATAAACCAGGGATCACCGAAACCGGGATACTATAGCCGGCAGCATAATCCAATTCTTCATAGCCTCTGCCAAAAACAAAAGGGTCACCACCTTTAAGCCTGACCACATGGCCATAGTTCAGTGCATAATCTATCATCAATTTATTGATCGCATCCTGACCATAAGAATGTTCACCAGATCTTTTGCCCACATATACCTTAATGGCATCTGCATTGGCATAATCCAGCACCCCCTCATTCACCAGTGCATCATACAATACCACATCAGCAGATTTAAGTGCATTGGCACCCTTTATAGTTAACAGTTCCGGATCACCGGGACCAGCGCCAACAAGGGTTATCCGCGGTTCTCTTTTATTTATCTTTTTTTCGATGATCATGACACTTTTTCCTCTCTTTGCGATTTAATACCTGTATAAAAATCTTCCAGCGACTTCAAATAGGCAGTTGCAAAAGCTTCCGTAGGTTCATTTTTGTTAATTTGTAATACCAGGTCATTAAATGATCCTTCCAGTTTTACTTCTCCTGTTTGTACGTAATGGTTATCAAACTCCCTGATCACGCCAATTTGGGTACTGCTGTTTACACCCTTATCCAGCAATAAAGCTTTAGCTGCACTTACATAAACCGCATAAGTATGGTAAATGGCATCAGCCCAGGCACCAGCCGAATAAGAAGCCTTTGCCCATTCCAGTTTCTCATCCGATTCCAGCAGCAAAGTGGCTACCAGGTCAATTACCACACCAGCACATTCACCCACACCAATGGCGGTTACAAAAGTTTCTTCGTGCCCCCAGTCTACAAATTCCTCATCTTTCAAATTGCTCAGGTCGGCCAGCGGTTTCAGCAGCTGGTAAAAATAATCTTTAGTCTGCCTGTCATAATAAGCGTGGAAACTTTCATTGTCCAGGCTATTGGCAGCAAAATCGTTCAATAAGTACCTCAATACATCGGTAGCGCGTTTAGAAGGGGCCTTAATTACCCTTTCAGCTACACGTCCTTCACCATCACCTACTGTACCACCACCCAGCATTACCTGCACTGCAGGCACCACTTTACCATTGGCTTTTACAGAACTTCCGTGGAAACCAATGTGCGCCAGTCCGTGCTGCCCGCATGAATTCATGCAACCACTTATTTTAATTTTAAGGTCTTTATCATAGATCAGTTCCGGATATTCTTCATAGATCACCTCCTCCAGGGCTACCGACAGCGACATGGAATTGGAAATACCCAGGTTACAGGTATCCGTTCCTGGGCAGGTGGTTACATCAGCAACACTATCAAAACCCGGCTTTGCAAAACCAAGTTCTTTTAACGCAACGTATAATCCTGGTAAAGCGGCTTCGCGGGCAAACTTTAACATTAGTCCCTGATTTTGTGTAACCCTGATCTCATCAGCCACATAAGGGCGGATAGCCTCAATTAATTTACGGGCATCTTCGGTAGGGATATCACCCTTTGTCACTTTAATATATACAGCGTAAAAACCTTCCTGTTTTTGTGGGGTTACGTTGGTGGCCCGCCAGTGCTTATAGTCGAGGCTCTCTTTTACCTCATCCAGAACCGGATAATCGATCAGTTCCGGCACAGTGGGCTGTGGCACCGCATCGCGATCTATTTTGAAAGACTTAACTTTATTCGCAGTACGTTCTTCTTCAATTAACCTTAATACTTCTTCCAGTCCCAGTTTTTGCACCAGATATTTTAAACGGGCCTTATTGCGGTTGGTACGTTCTCCATAACGGTCAAACACCCTTAGCATCGCTTCAGCATAAGGAATAATCTGGTCTTCATGTAAAAAATCGTGTACCAGCTCGGCCAGAAAGGGCTGCGCTCCTAAACCACCACCTAACAATACCTTAAAGCCACGCTCTCCTTTTTCGTTTATTTTAGGAATGAATCCAAGATCGTGGATATAACTAAAAGCAGTATCCCGCTCATCAGATGAAAAAGAAAATTTAATTTTCCTGCCCATTTCCTGACAAATCGGGTTGCGCAAAAAGTAGCTGAAAAATGCATGCGCATAAGGCGAGACATCAAAAGGTTCATTCAAACTGATTCCGGCATCCGGCGAAGACGTTACGTTCCGTACCGTATTGCCACAGGCTTCACGGATCGTTACATCATCCTGTTCCAGTTCTTCCCAAAGCTCAGGTGTTCTGTCCAGGCTCACATAGTGGATCTGGATATCCTGACGGGTGGTCAGGTGCAGGTTCCTGCTCGCATATTTATCAGACACATCAGATATCCGCAGGATCTGTTTAAAAGTTACCTTACCAAAAGGCAACTTAATGCGGATCATTTGAACCCCCGGCTGTCTTTGCCCGTAAATTCCACGTGCCAGACGCAGACTTCTGAATTTTTCATCATGGATTTTACCTTCGCGAAATGCCCTGATCTTTTTTTCCAGATCAATAATGTCTTTTTCGACAATAGGATTCTCTAACTCTGTCCTAAAACTTTGCATACTAATTGGTCTTATTTAAAAAAAGCCTCTCTGTCCGGTTAAGACTGGAGAAGCTTCAATATCTTATCTCAACAGTCCATATTCTTACCTCAACATGCAGGGCACATTCAGGCAAATCGGGCTGTTGTTAGTCTTGTTCATAAAGCAAATATATAAAGTATACAGGAATAGTAGTACATACTTTTGTAAAAAACCTGTAATAAACTAATTTACAGCTATTTATTTTATCCTGCAAATATAGTACTTCTTAATTCTATATAAACTTATTCAGTACTGTTAAACTTTCCAGGTTCAATTTTAACCAAGTGTAGAAAAGGTATGTGTTCGGTATGCCTTTTGGATTGGCTAAGGGTTGGTAAACATCCCCTAAAGGGTTGGTTAAGGGTTGGCAGACGCTAAACTGAAGCAATGGTTAAGCATGTGTTTAGCAAATGTTAAGCAAGCCAGAACACAGCCCGAAGGGAGGGTATTAGTACATCAGGCTGTCTGGAATAAGTAAAAGGCACGCCATGCTTAGCCTTCTTAATTTGGAAAAAATATGCCTTCTGCAAGGAGACATAGGAATTTTTGTCTCCTTCAAGACAAAAGGTTCCAGTCTCAGAGCAGAATGGCTTATTTTTATTTTCTTAATGTCATTTAATGTAACAAGCCAAACCCTTTGCCATCCAAGCTGTAATTTTATATTTAACATTGACAAATGAAACGAAAAATCAGTCTGTTACCCATAGCCATTGTAGCCATATTATTTTTCATTTTAAACTGGTATGTATTATCAGGGTTGCTTATATATAGCCTTAACCCCCTTTTAAGCCTTGTTTTCTGGCTAACGGTATCCCTTATTACCCTATCTTTAATTGCGGCCATAAACAGGATCAATACCATGGGCATGGGTTTATTTTTCAAAATTGCCACGCATGCTTTCGTGATCTGGCTTACTGCAGCCCTGCTTTTTGCTATTGTACTTTTAACAGGCGATGTATACCGCCTGTTTTCGGGAACACCTAGAAATTTATACTGGGTTGAATTTGCGACAGCCATTTTTGCACTCACCGTATTGGTATTTTTGTATGGAATGATCAAGGGGAAATATGCTTACCGGGTAATCAAGCATACTTTATTTTTTGACGATCTGCCACAAAGCTTTGACGGCTTTACCATCACCCAAATCTCTGATATACATGCAGGCAGTTTTCAAAACCCTAAAGCGGTACAAAAGGGCATCGATTTAATTAAGGCCCAGAAATCAGATCTTTTTGCTTTTACGGGCGACCTTGTGAACAATAAAGCAGAAGAAATTAAACCATGGATAGGCCATTTTTCGCAGATCAAAGCACCTTATGGCCAGTTTTCTGTATTGGGCAACCACGATTATGGCGATTACATTAAATGGGAAAATGAGCAGACAAAACGTGCCAATTTACAACAATTAAAAGCATACCATGCCGAACTGGGTTTCAGACTGCTACTGGATGAACATGTAGAATTGTATAAGCATGGCGAAAAGATCATTCTGGCCGGTGTAGAAAACTGGGGACTTGGCTTTGGCGAACGTGGTGATCTTAAAAAGGCCCTCACAAATGTTGACCCCTATGATTTTAAGGTGCTGCTTTCCCATGATCCTACCCATTGGGACTCGGAAGTAAAAAAATCACCTTCAAAGGTCCACCTAACTTTATCCGGCCATACCCATGGTATGCAGTTTGGCATTGAGGCCTTTGGCATAAAATGGAGTCCTGTCAAATATAGATATGCCCATTGGGCCGGTATTGCCAGTTACCAGGGCCGGTTCCTGAATATCAACAGGGGTTTCGGTTTTCTTGGTTTTTCGGGGCGCGTGGGCATCTGGCCAGAGATTACGGTCATAGAATTAAAAAAAAGCAGGACATAATTTTATCATAGAAAGGTTGTTTTCCAACAAAAAGGAATTTGAATTGTTTAAATTCTATACTTTTGCAAGGTATACTTAAAAGTATATTGATAAGCCATTAATGGAACAAAACAAATTGAGACAAGAAACTTTGATCGCATCTGCTGATACTGATGATTTAAAAAGAGTATTTCAGGATAGAAAAAGAACCAACATTTTAAATTCAGCAGAACAAAAGACGATCTCTTTTCTCGTTACCAGAGTTCCCAGCTACATTTCTTCAAATATGCTCACTTTTACAGGCACCTTTGGCTCTGTATTGGTTTTAATGGGTTTTATCCTGAGTACTTATCTGACGCGGAATTATCTTTTACTGGGTGTAGCAGGTCTGGCCATCAATTGGTTTGGAGATTCATTGGATGGACGCATAGCTTATTACCGCAATATCCCCCGTAAATGGTATGGCTTTTCGCTGGATATCATTATGGACTGGGTAAGTACCGTGCTGATCGGTTTAGGCTATATGGTATATGCCCGCAACGAATATGAACTGATTGCCTTTATTTTTGTGGTTTTGTATGGCTGGGCAATGATCATTTCTCAGCTAAGGTATAAAATAACAGATATTTACAGTATAGATTCCGGACTGGTTGGCCCAACGGAAATCAGGGTAATTTTAGCTTTAATACTTATCCTGGAAGTGACATTTGGTCATTTGATAGAATATTTTGCAGGTGGGATCTGCATTGTCCTTTTCATCATCAACATTGTAGATACCAGAAAACTTTTAAAACTTGGAGACATCAGGGATAACCTGGAACGAAAGGCTAAAAAGAATGCAGCTTAATGAGTAAAAAGAAATCCGTTTTTGTATTTGCCAAGGCACAGGTTTCAGCATTTACAGGCGGGCTGATTGATTACGCTGTAATGATATTTTGTACAGAGCTGCTGCACATTCATTACACCATTTCTATTGTCATTGGCGGTATCATCGGTGCAGTATGGAACTTTAGCCTGAACAGGTACTGGACCTTTAAGGACAACCAGGCCAGCAACTCCCCGGTTGGTATGCAACTGGTCAAATTCATCTTTGTTGTGGCCGGCAGTATTGCCTTAAAATCATCAGGTACTTATTTATTTACCAGCTGGCTCCATATTGATTATAAGATCAGCCGGATCATGACAGATATCATCGTTTCACTCGGCTTCAATTATGTACTGCAAACCTATTGGGTGTTTAGAAAACATCCTGAGAAAGAACTGAAGGAGCTGGATGGCACAATCGCAGACAAAACCAATGCAGGTTAATTGCCAATCCTGTTTTTCTCCTCCTCGTTACTTTGTTCTATCTTCTTATTTTTGAATTTTTTACCGGAACTAAAACTATAGCTTAAAGACAAGCCGATAGTCCTTGTAGGCCTTTTTTGATAGGAACTGATCCTCGTATCCTTATAATTCGTATACTCCTGCTCTTTAAATGTATCAAAAATATCAGTTAGGGATAAGCGCATCCTCAGCTGGTTATCCAGCAGCTTTTTGGTAAAGCCCAGATCCAAGTAAAAAATATAGCCCATTTTTGAATTGGAAGTTACGTAAGGAGAAGAATAGTTGGCGAACATATCAAAATCAAAAAGATGCTTTAAGGTAATCGTATGCATAGACTTTGCATAAACGCTGTACTGGTCTACTTTAAAATTACTGATCTCGGTGGCCAGGTGAAACAGAACCACTGAATTATTGGTAGTCCACCATTTAAAAAGCTTAACGGGTGCATCCAGGGTGATGCCATAATCAGAACTGTTGTTAAAGTTTCTTGGCTGGTACTCTATCACGTTGTCGGCTATCGGATTTACAAACTGGGCAATGGTATTTTCGGTACGGCTGTAATAAACATCGGCCGAAAAGCCATTCCAGAAATTATAGCCTAACTCTATCTTATGGGTATATTCAGGCAGCAGATCGGGGTTTCCGGTCATCACTTCATAATCGTTAAGTTGCAAACGGTAAGGATTCAGATAATTAAATTGCGGCCGTCTTAACCTTCTCGAATAGTTCAGATAAATTGCACTTCCGGTCTTTTCATTTAGCTTTTGCACCAGGAAGGCAGTTGGAAACCAGCCCAGGTATTTCCTCGAAAAAGTTTGGCCGGAAGTTATAGAATTTCCTTTCATATCAGTTTCTTCAGCCCTTAAACCCAGCTTAATACTTGTTTTATGAATGTTTTTTTCCAATGTAACATAAGCCATCAACAGGTGCTCATCGTAGATGAACTGATTGCTTGTACCTGTATTTTTTACCCATTCATCTGCAATAAAATCTTCGCTCAATATGGTATTGTCCCTTTTTGCTGATACATATTTAAGGCCTGTTTTTAACTCCAGCTTACTGTTCAAAACCTTGGTATAATCTGCCTGCAGCGAATAAATTTTGGTCAGGTTTGGCGTATTGTTCCTGTACCTCGAATTTCTTGAAGGATCGGTATACTGCGAAGTAAAATCGTTCAGCTCCGTTTTGCTGCTCTGCACATAATCGCCAATTACTTTAAACGTAGAGCCGGTACTGTCCAGCCGCAGCAGGTAGTTTAGTGTTGCCCCGGTATTTTTAGGCCTGCGCACCCAATCGGACAGCGCATTGCCGCTAATCAGTTCGGCAGGTTTGTTGAGCAGGATGCTTGTTTTAAAAGTCTGCAGCATTTCGCTCCCTGCACCCATTACCTGCAAACCGATCAACTGGTTTTTAGACAAGTCGTAAGCCAGCCCAAAGCGGTACTGGTCCCTGCTGTTATCGTTATACCTGTCGGTTCTTCCGGCGTAAGTACTTTGATCCGGATAAACAATATCGGCCCTTCCACCAATGTAATTACTTTTATCTTTCACCAATGACACATTACCCTGTGCATATAGATTTTTTACTTTATAATCTGCCGAGGCGCCACCTGCATAAAAAGGTCTGTTCCCATATTTATAAGCTGTGCCGATCTGACCTGCAAAGCCGTCCATTCTGGCCTTTTTTAAAACGATATGAACAATTCCCCCCGCCCCCGCCGCCTCAAACTCTGAAGGCGGATTTGAAATGATCTCTATTTTTTTAATGTCTTCAGACCTTAATGTCCGCAGGTATTGGGCCAGGTCCTCTTCAGACATGCGCTGCACTACGTCGTTGATCATTACCATTACCGACTGATTGCCCTTGATCTTTATGGCCCCTTCACTGTTTACCCAGATACCTGGCGATTTCTGTAAGACCTCTAAACCGGTATTCCCATCTGCCAGTGCACTCCCCTCTACATTTACAATATAGCGGTCGGTTTTTCTTTCAATCAGCGGCCGGGCGGCTGTAATACTTACGGTATTCAGTGTATGCTGTTCTTCTTTTAACAAGAGATTTTTAAGCGCAACAGTATCAGGGTAAACAAAATCCACCGATAGTGGCTGATAACCTATAGAAGATATCTTAATTGTATATTTTACCTGTGTCTTAAAAGGATAACTTAGCTGAAAAACCCCATTATCATTGCTGATGCTGCCCCCAACATAGCTAAGCCCCTGCAACAATCCAACGGATGCAAAAGCCAGGACATTTTTTTTCTGATCGGTAATCCTTCCGGATAAGGTTATTTTATTTTCTGCCTCTTCAACTGGCAATCTCACTGTACGGTTACTGCCAATCACCAGCATACGTTCAGACATCATTTTATAAAAAAGCTGTTTTTCAGGTAAAATCTTATCTAACAGTTCTGCAACAGAAATTCTTTTTACATTCACTGTAACCAGCACGGTATCCGGTATCACCTCATTGCTGTACACAATGCTGTAAGTACATTCTTTTTCTATCTGCTCCAAAATTCTGGTCAGTGGCAGCTTATTTGATGATATAGATATTTTACGGCTCTGTGCCTGCCCGCTAAAGTAACTGAACACCATCAGCATCATCGTCATTTGAATAAATCTCTTCATCTTCACTTATTTGAGAATGACCAGTTTATCACTGATGATGTAGGTAAAGGGATAGGAAAGTTTCAGGGCTTCAAGTGCTTCTTTCAGGCCTTCGGCAGCAAAAGCACCACTAAACCTTTTGTCCTTTAATTCTTCTTTCCTGATTTCTATTTTAACATCATATTTCTTTTCAAGACGAAGCACCAGGTCTTTTAATTTTTCCTTTTTAAACATCAGCGAGTCCTGTGTCCATTTAATTTCCTGCAGCTGTTTCTCTGCAGCCATGCTGATGACCTTAAATCCTGTACCAGCAGGGCTAAGCTGTGCTGCCGCTATCAGTTTTTCATTTGGCTTCAGCAAAACCCTGCTGTCTTTATCCAGGATACTGGTAATTTCTATAAGTCCCCTAAGCAGGGAAATCTCTACACTATGTTTTTTCTGATCAGCATTTACATTAAAAGCAGTCCCTTTTACTTCAATATTGAGGTTACGGACATGTATAAAAAGAGGTATGGCCTTATTTTTAGCGACGTCAAAAAAAGCCTCCCCATCCAAAAATATTTCCCTTTTTTCCTTTCCAAAACCCTGGTTGTACCTGATAGATGAGCCCCGGTTTAAATATACTTTGGTACCATCGTCGAGCGTTTTAAATACCTTATCAGCCGTAGTATTTAAAGTATCGAACTTTAAAGGCTGTGTCCTGTTCAAAAAATGATAAGTTATAAAAGTACTACCCAGCAATACCAGAAAGATGGCAGCAATTTTTAGCAGGGATAAACCTGAAAAACCTCTCTTTATCACTTCCGAATGATTGTACTTTGGCACAAAACCCTGATTTTCTGCAAGGACAATCCTATCCCGGGTCTTTATTAATTTATCTACTGTATACACACTGTTTCTAGCGCTGACATTTTTGTTTTCAAAATATCGGGTCAATGCTGTAGCGGTCTGCTTAAAATCGGGTTCCTGTTCAATTGCCTCCTGTAATTTTACATCTTCTTCAGGAGATATTTCTCCGCTAAGTCTTTTACTTAACAGCTTCAGAAAGTATTGTTTCATCATGATTCAATGGTCTTATGCCTTAAAGACACACTGGTTAAACAAACTACTTACTGCTTTATAAAAAAAATAAAAGTGGCAGGTTGGAGAATGCTTGTTTTTTGCTGATCTTTTTTTGAGGATGATAGCCCAGGTAAGGGCTTATCGCATCTGCCAGGTTTTTTACGGCCTTGTACATTTGGTTTTCAACCGTCCGTACAGAAATATTTAATATCCGGGCCACCTCCCTGCACTTCAGTCCATCTTCTTTGATCAGCCGGAAAATCATCCTGCGCTGCTCAGGTAAAGCAGCGATGGCCTCATCCAGTTTACGGGTCAGCTCTTTTGTTTCCAGTTCCGGACTATGGTAATCACCAAACGGCAATATATCCGCTTTTTCTATCCCGTCAAACAAAGCCCTATTATTCTTTTTATCTCCACGAAGGTAGTTTAGTGAAGCATTTTTGACAGCGACATACAGGTAAACTTCCGGGTTTAAAATATCGGACAGGGCGTTTCGTCTGAGCCAGAGCTTCACAAATAGTTCTGAAGTGATTTCTTCCGCACATTCCTGCTGCTTTACGTATTGAACAGAAAAAGCAACCAGCCGATCATAATAAGCTAAAAAAAGTTCGTTAAAGGCTGTTTCCATTCCTTCGTGGATTTCTTTAAACAGCATCAATATTGATCGCTCCGGCTTCTGCATCGGTAATTTTGTCTCCTTTATAAAAACTTTGGTATCCTTGTTAAGGACACCAAAGTTTGAAGATATACTTATTCGGAGATAAATTTATACAGAATAAATATTTTAAAGGATCCGGTGTTCTTTCATAAATCTTTGCTCCTCGTCGGTAATATGATCATCATCTATGGCAGGGGCCGCTGTGATCTTTGCAATCTTCAGCTCGTCCATTATATCTACAAAATTTTTATAATTGGCTCCTGCAGTTGGCTTTACAATAATGAAAAGCGTTTTTTTTGCATCGTTATTGTTGTTTAAAGCAACCAGATCCCTGTTCCTAACAATCGATTTTCTGATTTGTGCAATCTCTTCAATATTGGGCCTGCTTTTACCAGCCTCACCCATATACCAGGCCACTTTATTGTCTTTTCCGAGCAAAATGGTCATAGTCCTGGAGGCCGGTACAGGCTGCTGGTAACCATCTTCTGGTTCATCTGGCTTGGCAATGTCCATCGCTATAGGCTTAGAAAGCGAGGTGGTCAGCATAAAAAAAGTAATGAGCAGGAAAGCAAGATCTACCATTGCGGTCAGATCTACTTTAGGAGCTGCTTTTCTGGAGGTGGTCAATTCTGCCATAATCTGTTTTTTAACATCGCCAAAGGCAAATAGGGTTTAATAATTGATGATTTAAACAGATGATGCGGCTTGCATTAAATTTCCATATCATTTTAAAAGCTTATTTTTATTATTCAATAGAATCCGTAAAAAGCTCTGGTCAATGACACCCTCGTCAGACAACAATCCATGAAATTTGTCTGACTTCAATATTTTTTTAAGAGTAGTTTGGCTACCATTCAGGTATACCTTATTTTGTATCAGCCTGATACCATGACTATAATCAACCCAATCGTATTTATGCCCATTGTAGAGGGGCTGAATTGCTTTCCCATCTGGTTTATGCCAGCCGTAAATCACTACTCTTGGCGTTCCGTTACGGGCTATGATCTGATTGGACAGCACTACATCCTTTTTGTTTCCTGCAATAAGTTTACCTGGCTTTGCTCCCATCCTTTCCAGTTGCTGATGCAGCAGCCTGTTGTGCTCTTCAAATACCGGAACAGTGATCATCTGCATAGAAGGTGGGATGGGTTCCGGACTTAGTTTAACATCAGCCGATTGATAAATGCGGTCAGACATTTTTCGGGTAGGAAGTGAACATTTAAGTTTATCTGCTATCCTTTGTGCTGCCGATACCGTTAAAGGGCAATAGAAATAATCGCTGTCCGAACCCACAACCAGGTAGTCTGGGGCTACAAAATATTTGATCAGGAATAATTTATCTTCAATGACAAGGCTGTCCGTAACTGGTAAAAAATTACGGTAAAATACTGGCACATTACCGCTTTCTACTTCTGCTAATATCCGCTGTTCACGGGCGGCGGGAGAAAGTGAAGCGTCGCGGATAGCAGTGGCAAATGCAGATCCGGATAAGGCATTTACAGGACGTTTTGGCAGTTTTAAATACTGGGCGTTACCCGAAAAACCACTCAGCATCAGGAAAAAGAAAAGTACAGGGATCAGTTGTTTTATATTCATTTGTAATCAGGTTATGCTATTTTGGGTCACATAGCCTGTAGGTGTATGTCCGGTATGCTTTTTAAAAGCCCTGTAAAATGTAGTTTTTGACCCGAAACCACAGTTATAACCAATGCCTTCAATGGTGATGTTCAGTTCGTTGATATTCCTTAACTGCTTTTTGGCTTCTTCAATCCTGAATGAATTGATCAGATCAAAAAAGCTTTTATTGTAATAACGGTTAATAACTTCCGACAATACATGTGGCGATAGTTTTAATACATCGGCCATCTGTCTGAGCGACAGGTCTTCATCAAAAAGCAGCTTATTAGATACCAGGAATATCTCTATCGTATGCCCATACTCTTCTACCTGTGCAGGAGATAAGGCCGATTTCTGGTAGCGCTCTGTAACCGGCAGTGGCAGCTCCGGTTCGGAGGCTAGGGGCAGGTCTTCCGACAGGGCCAACGGGGCAAATACCACAGAATAATTTAATGACTTGTATACAATGATAAAGTAAATGAAGGTACTGAAATAGGCTATGCTCAACTGGCTCACCTTGGTATCTGCAATGAGGATAGTTACCGGTGCAATGATACAGCTAAACACCATTAATATGACAATCAAATCTTTAAGCCAGCCCAGCTGCAGGCGTTTTACATTGGAATAAGAAGCTTTAATGCCAGCGGTATGCCGGTTTAGTACACGTATGGATGCAATAAGGTAAAAGAGCAGGTAAGCCGTCATCCCCATTAGCAGCAAAAGGTTAACAAGTGTATATTTTGTTTCGCCCCTGGTATCTGCATAATAATAATTATGCAATTCCCCTGCTTTTTTAGTAAGCATCAGAAAAATCAGGTTTATCACAGATGGAATTAAAATAAGCCAGTGTGGTCTTGATTTTTTTAACAGTTCCCGTTCCCCCGTCATGGCCCTCACATAAAAATAAAATAAAGGGCCCAGTGCCGACAGGACAATCCCCATAACCGGATCCAGGTATGGAATTTCATTTAAGTACCCTTTTTGAAGTACAAGGTGCTGCACATGGATAAAAGAAAAACCCAGCAGGAACAAGGCAAGGATCTGATCGGCAATGCTTCGGTTCTTTTTAAAGAACAGAAATAAACACAGCAACCAAAGGTGCAGGCAGCAAAATAATGACAGATAATAGGAATAGTCAAGGTTCTGGATTGCCATACTACAATACTATAGATAAAAAATAGGTTTCACCTTATAAAGTGGAACTTTTTGTCAACGGATTATCCGGTTGTTTGCTCAAACAAAAAAAAAAAACATGAAACACTATTACAAAAAACTACCGGCAATTTTATTCCTGTTCGTACTGTCGACGAACTTTTACGGATGTAAAAAAAGTAAAAAAGAAACACCTGGCTTTACCTGTACCAGCTGTAAAACAATACCTGATGCTAAGGTCGAGAACAACAGCCTCAGCAAAGGGGTATACAAAGGGGTTGTTATGGGGTCGACAGGTGTAATCAGTATCGACATCATGAACAACGGGACTGGTATGCAGGCCACCATGGTGCTTGACGGGCTGACCATTAATTTTACCTCGACTGCGGTGTGGACTAACGGACAACCTTTGGTAGCTGATTTTACTGCTGTCAGCAACAGTAAGACCTACAGTTTCAGGTTCACAGTAGCGGCCAATGGCGGCTCACCTGCAGCAGGCTCCTTTAACATTCCCGACCATCCGTCCATCTTTTTCCAGTTGGTCAAAGAAACTTCAGACAATCTGATCAAATGTTACGAAGGCAGTACCGAAGGCGTTAAAAACTCAGGGGCAAAACAATCCGGCAGCTTAAATGTGATCGTTTCCAGCAAAACAAATACCTGGATTGGCCTGTCGAGAGATGCGGCTTCCAACAGCTCGACAGTTGTTTCCGGAACCATAACCGGCACAGTGATCAACTGCGATTGCGGTCCGGAAACTACCGTTAAGGGCACTTTTAGCAACGATGAGATCAAAGGAACCTATAAGGGATCGGACAATAGTGGCACCTGGAGTGCAAAAAGAACATTATAAACAATTAACCAAACAACCAAGATGATGAAACGACTTACATTAATGATCGTAATGGCCTTTACAGGCATTTTAAGTAGCAACGCACAAAACACCAGCACCGGAAGCTTCAGAAAATTCAGGATAGGCCTTGGCCTGGAAGGTGCTTTACCAGGTAAGGGCTTAAAAGATGGCTATAGCATTGGTGCCGGCTTAACCTTAAGAGCCCAATACAATGTTACACCAGAAATTGGCATCACCCTGGCTTCGGGTGCCATTGCCTTTATTCCTAAAGACATCAAAAATTCTGATGCCAAAGCTGCGCTGGACATTCCTGTAAAACTGGGTGGAAAATACATGATAACCCCTGTTTTTTATGCCATGGGCGAAATTGGCTTAAGCTCCCTCCGTGTGTTTTATACGGATGCTGAAGACAAGATACAAAGCACCAAAGGTTCCAGTTCTTTTACTTATGCACCTGGGGTTGGGTTGCAGCTGGGTGGTTTCGACATCGGCATCAGGTATGAAGCTTTTGAGAACGCCGGTTTTTTCGGAACCAGGATAGGATTTAATTTTTAAAGCTGAACTGATTCACTCCTTTTTAACACTTAAGTGTTAAAAAGGAGTATCAAAGGCTTATCGAAGCCCCGCAGGCTCATAATATTTCCATAATAGTGCCGATACCTTACGGATCAGCTGTTCGGCTTCATTATCGGGTGTCCAGCTCTGGTCTTTTATGTTTTTTGTACCTACATAAAACACATAATCACCATGCGGTGCATTTACCAGTACCACTTCAGAGCGGGATTCATTTACCGCACCACTTTTAGCCGCGGCCTGTACATAAGGTGGTATTTGTGCCAGGGCGTTTTCATCGTAATAGCCCTTGGTCATCAATCTGTACATTCTCTCACTGGCAGCTTTACTGATGATTTCACCTTTGCGGATCTTTACCAGCAAAGTGGCCATCTCACGTGGTGTGGTTTGCCCCCATCCGTATATTTTCCAGATCGCTTCCCGGCCCTTTGTACGGGAGTTTACACGTGTATCTTTAAAACCATATTGTTCCAGGACTTCGTTAATGCGCGCGCCCCCGCCAGCCAAACGCTGGTTCCATAAAGAGGTGGTATTGTCGCTATAGGTCATCATTAAATTGGCCAGCACACTCAGTTCAGTTGCCGAGCTGTCCTTAAAGAACTGCATAATCCCTGAGCCCCCATACTTGATAGAATCCCGGTACATTAAAGGCTGATGGTAACTGAGCTCCCCTTTTTCGATTTTATCGAACAATCCAATCAGGATGGGCACTTTAACAATACTGGCTGTAGGAAAAATACTGTCAGTATAGATACCGGCCTGTTTACCTGTTTTAAGGTTCATGGTATAAATACCTACCGTACCTTTAAAACCACTGATCAGGGTATTGAGTTCTTTTTCTAGTTTATGGTCTGTTTTGATTTGCTGGGCGAAAGCAAGCACCGGGAATAACAGTAAAGCAATAAGTATTTGTTTCATTTGGGCTAAAGCAGGGTTTAGGTTTTAAAATATTGATGGAAATATACGGTTAATAATAATTTTGTATCATCATTTATCGTATAAATAATGACACTTTAGTATACGGAATACCACATTAAAATCAATAGAAAATGAAAGTAATCTTAACCGGCGCAACTGGTATGGTAGGTGAAGGTGTTTTACTCGAATGCCTGGAAAACCCTGCAGTCAGCAAAGTCCTGATGGTAAACCGGAAGGCATCGCCGGTAGCACACCCTAAACTGGAAGAATTGATTGTGCCCGATTTTACTAAACCGGAACCATATGCCAGCAGCCTGAGCGGTTATGACGCCTGCTTTTACTGTGCAGGGATCAGTTCAATCGGGATGAACGAGGAACAGTATACCCATATCACTTACGATACTACACTGGCTTTTGCAAATAAACTGGCAGCCCTGAACCCTGGTATGGTATTCACTTTTGTTTCAGGAAGCAGTACCGACAGTTCTGAAAACGGTAAAGTTATGTGGGCCCGGGTAAAAGGAAAAACAGAAAATGCATTAATGAAACTCCCTTTTAAAGGAGCATATAATTTCAGACCCGGGTTGATGAAACCTTTTAAGGGCCAGAAAAACGTAAAGGCCATTTTAAAACCCATCATTTTAATATTCCCCCTTCTGTTCCCTAAGCAATGCTTAACCCTTAAACAGGTTGGCCAGGCGATGATCAATGCAGTACTGAAAGGGTATACAAAACAGATACTGGAAATAGCAGACATCAGGGAATTGGCGGGAAACTAAGCGCTGAAATCATTTTTTACTTCACTATTGAAATCTCATACCTGATCTCCTGTTTAAAACTACCTGCAACAGGCTTCAGTTCCAGTTCCAAAGGATAAGCCTTTAAAGCCGGATAGGGTGCCCAGTAGTGTGCCGCGTCTCCTCCCATCTGGAGCACCGCATGCTCAGAAAGTAGCTTAAACCTGAACTTTCTGCTCCCTGCGTCAATTAAAACCGTACGGTCATCAACTTTTGTAAATACTGTGCCCTTATAATTGACAATCGGCTCAATGATCTTTATAACCGGCCGGGCATCATGATAAACCAGGTTTATGGTTTTTACCAGGGCCGTATCTGAAAACAGATAATTGATGGTATATCCAACCCCGGCAGCCAGCCAGTTTTTATCCTTTAGCTCACCTGCAACATTAACTTCAAATTCATTGCTGCCAACCTGCCCCGCTTCCATCCTGCAGTCAAACTCAAAGAGGTTGGTAAAATACCCCAGGCTATCTGTAAATTCTATTCTTGGCGTTAAGGATTTGACACCTGGCGCTTCAGGAAAACTCATGGGCTCTGGCCTGGAATATGCTGTCACACTGGAAGCCGTTAAATAGCCATGGTCCTTTACCCATAAATTAGAAATGGTTCCGCCTGCCGGACGGTACATATATTTACTTTTTGCCCCGGCTTTATAATCCTTATAGCCGTAAGCTGTAATGGTTGCCATAAAATTTGCAGTGCGGACCTGGGTTATATTTACGGTTTTAAACTGTTTTAACCAGCCCGTCGCCTCGGTCGGCAAGCTTGCCAGCACCCGGTTCTGTTGTGTTTCCAGCTCGTAAGCCATGGCCAGGTTTTTGGCCTTTGTAAAGCTCGGATAAATGCATGGAGGATGGGCCATTACTTCCTCGTGTTGCGGGCCATAAGCAATAAGGCCATTGGGAAGGATATTTTTGCGCAGATATTGCAGGTTCTTTAAAGAAGCCATGCCATACCTGGGATCTTCATCGGCATACAAAGAGAACAAAACCTGACAGCCATCAGAAGTAGCACCACCATAAGTAGTCCACTTATTGGAACGGATGCCCCAGGAATTGTCAAGCGAGCCATCCGGATAAATAAAATAAAGATGACTTTTGAGGGCATGTTTAACCGTATTATTTACTAAAGTATCACCGGTCAGCTTTGCATAAAAGCCCAGGCCCCATAAAGACATTTCCATGCTGTAACCCAGGTCGGCCCCCAGTTTACTGGTATAGTTACGCCCCCCCTCCCCATTTAAAAAGCCATCTTCATCCATTTTTGAAATGGTACGGTGTGCAAGCTCAGTTGCCTTTTTTATATACTTTTCATCCTTTAAAAAAAGACCTGCTTTAGCCAGTGTGGAACAGGTAGTGGCTACATAATTGATGCTGGCAAACTCAGGTGTCATTACCCTGTATAAATAACCGGCAGCTTTTTGTATGGCCAGATGCCAGCTGGCCTTTTCCTTGGTGCTCAATTTTGCAGCGATATGATCATAAGCCAGCATCAGCATTAAAACCTGATCGGTAGTGGTGCCCGTCCATTCCTCGGGTGTTTCTTTCCAGCTGCCGTTTTGCTCCTGCTGTCTGATCAGCCAGTTGCCGGTACGTATTGCAGCTTCCAGATACTTAGTTTCGCCCGTAATTTTATAACTAAGGGCAAAGGGATATATCGCTTCCGAAGCACGGGTATGCAATACCCCATCATAATCACATTTCAGTGCCCCAAAACCAGGATCCTTTTTATCTTTCAACTGATGGTCCAGCAACACATCAGCCAGCTTAATCAATGTAGAGGCATATTCCTGCTTAAGATTTACAGTCTGCGCATGGCTTACTGATGAAGTAAAACCTGCCAGCAGTAACACTAGAAACGCCCGTAGCTTATACACTTTCATGTTTTACCTGTTTAAATGATAAGATGCCGTATTGTTTAAGGTAGTGATTTCGGGCTGGTCTGTAAATATTTTAACAGAGAGTTCCGACACTGTTTTACCCGCAGGAAGCTTAAAGCTGACGGTTTTAAAGCGTGGGTTAAGATCGTTCGGTGCTTCAATATCAGCTATGGTATGCATGCCGATCTTCTCTCTTGCGTTCCAGAGCTCAACCCTGATGTTTCTGGCCTTCACATTTCCTACGTTATGGACTTTAACGGTAACTGTATCCTGGCTAACCGAAATATCGCGACTGGAAAGTGCGGGATCCGCAGCCTGATCTGTTTTCGGGCCTGCTTTCAGCTGCTCAATAAACACTGCCTGAAGTATTTTAGAAGGCACCTGTAATTGTACCTGGTTCACCCTTTCTTTTAGGACAAGCGTACGCTCGGTTCTATCCGCATCTATTTCTCCGTCGTCATTGCTATCAGTACCTGTTGTCAATCTGTATACACCGGGTTCCAGCAGCCAGGTTTGCATGGTTACAGTACGGGCAACCCCAAAGTTGTACAGAGAAATCCTGGCCGATACAGCATTACCGCCACGCACAAATATCCCCATATCCGGTCCGGTATTCTTCCAGGTAGCCACTGTCGAAGGGTACTCATAGCCCGAACCGAAATGTCCTGTATACATACCAAACAGCAGGTCGCTACCCGGCACATAGACCCGGTCAGTATATTTAACCTCACTGGTTAAAAGGGGAAAGTTGTACTTCAACGAACCCAATACTTCCTCAAATCCACGATGGATATTTTTCATATCCTTACTGATGAGGTATTTGTTGTAAGGATTTCCATGCTCGGCAATAAGCTGGTCATATTTATTGCTGTGTCTTACCTGGCCGGCCATAGCAAATACATCGGCCATGGGGTTATCGGAGTCGCCTTTATCTACCCCTCCTTTCAGCAATACCTGTTTTACCCAGTCCAGCGAACCCTGTTCAGGTTTTTTTGGCAGCTTTTCTTGTTTTGCTGCCAGCATCAGGTCATAACAGAAATCAACAGGTTTCAGAAAAGCTGTATTTTTGGTGAGCCCATACATACCGATCAGTTGGGCATGCATTTCATTAATGTGGCCCAGGCTTTCCCATTTATAGTAATCGTAAGCCAGCCCTGGATCGTACCATTTGCCGGTATATGTCCCTATTCCATCATTAGCAAAAGCAATTGCTGCAGGCATAATTCCTGCAGGCTTGCCATTTGTGGCCCTTGCGGCATCCGCTACCCAGGCATTCCCCCATTCGCTGAACAATTTGATCAGGGTAGGGTTCCGGTTATACCAGGCTGCCCATAAACCCGGCAAAACTGCCCTGGCATTTAAAGGCACGTCTACGTTCATGGGGGCCTGTTCCAATACTGCTGTTGCAGAAAGGTAACATGACTTAAAATGACGGTGACCGGATGGTGTAAGACCTGTCCACACCTTTCCAAAATTCTGCATACTGATCAGGCAGCGCTCTATGTATTCCGGATCGCCATAACGGATCATAAACATGGAAGGATGAGTATCCCTGAACAGTTCGGCGGAATGTTCAACATCGTCTATCTTTTTGGCAAAGCCCCGTTCCAGGATACCGCTGTTCCAAACCCCATCTGCCAGGCGCATATAACCTTTTTTTGCAATGGCATCATCGGCGCCCAAAATTGCGGGCAGCCACCAGCGCAAAATTTCTACATCGTCCCCATATTTTCCGCCCAGTTCCCCATTGGCTTCCTGTTTTTCATTTACCCACCAGTAAATCACTTTTAGCATCCGCTGCATGGCCTCGTGCTGGTTAACAGCCCATTGCGGTGCAGCTTTCAGGTCCACGTTATTTGCAACTTCAAAAGGGATCTTTTCACCCAGGTACATTTTGATCAGGTCTGCATCCGGATATTTCGTTTTAAGTATGGTAAAATATTTTTTAGCCTCGGCGTCGTGGTAAGGGTCATAATCTTCCCGGTTCAGCCAGTAATGGATTTTTGCCAGCAGGTAAATGGCTTTATCGTAAAGGGGATCATTTTCTGAGGCTGCAATCTGTTCCAGCATATCTGCAGCAAGGTACATGCGAAAAGTAAAATTGATACCGGAAGTTTTAGCAGACCTTGACCATGCACCCAGGTCGTAATAATAAGCAGCCTTTAAGTATTTGGCTGCAAAATCCCCCCCTGTTTGCTTCGCTGCTGTAGTATCTTGCTCAAAGCCGGTAGCTGTGCTGATATTTTGCCGGCCTATAGGCCTGAATTCAATATTCTGCACCGCAATTAAAGTATTTGAACTGATTTTAACCACAGCTTTTCCGTTGCTGATGGTGATTTGCTTGTTTACACTTTTAATGGGGATGCGGTACCAGGGTGTAATCACACTATCAGCAATCAAACCTCCGTTAAAATAAACCGACTGATTTAAAGGATTTTCTTTATTGTTGCCCAGGGTAAGTGTTAAAAGATAAGTTCCATTGGGAACGTCTGCCATGAAAATCAGACTGTCCTTACCCAAAACTCCATCCCGGTTAAGGTCGTTGTTCCATTTACCGGCAAGGGTATCAAAAGCACCAGTTGGCTTGTTTACCCAGCCATAACCGGCTTTTTCAGTGTACATGGCACCCGGATGAACGGCAATATAGCCCGGGGCTACGGCAGAGCTGTCGGTTCCCATATCGTACAGATAACTGGTGTTACCGGAATCTGCAGTACAGGCAGCAAAAGCAAGTGCAATTCCCGAAAAAAACACTATTATTCTTTTTAACTTCATCGTCATTGCAGCTTTGAAATTTCTATTCCCGCAGTGATGACAGCACCCATGCCGCGCGGATCATTGTCTATCGTTTTTCTTTTCATATAAAACTCCTGATCGTAACCAATGTCGGTTCCCTGGCAAATGCCCTGCACCACACCGTTTTCATCAATCTTGGTTTTAACGGCTTGCCAACCTGCAAGCGCATTCTTTTTATAGGCAGGGCTTAACCAACCTTGTCTTACCCCCCTGGCCAATGCCAGGGTAAATAAGGCCGTACAGGAGGTTTCCTCATACGAATCGGCCCTGTCAAGTACCTGGTGCCAGAAACCGTTTTTATTCTGGTAGCTTATCAGCACTTTCATCTGCTGTCTGAAATTCTGAAGTACCTGTTGATAAGCAGGATGGTTTTTGGGTAATTTTTCAAGCAGTTCAGCCGTTGCCCATACCACCCAGCCATTGGCCCGTCCCCAGTAAGCGGCCGAGCGTTGCTTGCTATGGTTAAACCAGGCATGTTTATACAGACCCGTTGCAGGGTCGAGCAGGTATTTCCTGAAGTTCAATACCTGTTTGGCAGCATCGTCGTAGTATTTAGTATCAGCTGTAATCTTTGCCATCTGCAGCAGGAAAGGTACGCTCATAAACAAATCGTCGGCCCAGACGGTTGATTCAACAGGTTCAGGGCGACAAAAAGTGCCATCCTTTAACCTGAGCTGTTCTTTAGCTACATAAGCTCCTATGGGCATTACCAATTCTCTTACCTTTTCATCCTTTTCCCTTAAATATTGTTCTGCAAACGGCAAAACGGGTGCCCCGGTATCGTCCAGCATGGTGCGCCTGAATATGCGGTGGTAACTGCCGCGCCAGGCAAACAGATTGTTGTACTGATAATCGGAATAAGGCAGTTGCCGTAGGGTAAAATTAATATACTGCCTGGCAAAGGCACTGTATTTACCATTGTTCTCAAGCGCCATGATACTCCATACCATTGTACCATGCGAATAATGCCAGTCGGTATAAGGGTCGCGCTGGTAGGCCGCCGTGGCCGGCGTTTCCAGTTCAGGAATAAAGCGCTGCGAACTTTTAGCCCAGGTCAGCACCCTCCCCTTTTCCATTGTATAATCCGGCATGCCCTTTTCGGGCAGCAGGGTATTGCTAACTGGACCTAAAAGCATCCAGGCTGTATTTTGATTGTCCTCTTTAATTCCTGAGCTGAATTTTGCAGCAGCATCCAGGTCGCCCTCTTTTGTAGCCGGCATCAGAAATACGACAGGCAATGCATTTGTCCCGGGTGTATAACAGATCACTACTTCGTTATCACCCTTTTTTAAGCATGCAGAAAAACTTTTATTGAAGGTAAAACGATTATAAGAAATCTCCTTGGGGATTTGAATAACCTGGTTCTCTTCATGGTATACCTGTTTTCTGTTTAACCAGATGCTGAGCTTGCCGGCATAACTTAAGCCAAAACTTACAGTGGTATCGCTGATGGCTGTAAGCTGGCTTTTCGCATATACCTGTTGTGCTGATGCAGGCTGTAAATTTCTGAAATCAATCACCTGCAGGCCCAGTACATCTTTCTGGGGAACCAGTGTAAAAGCAAAACGTGTATCAGCAATAACCTTATCTGCTACTTTTTTAGCTACAGACAGTGCATCATTGGACTGGGCGGATACAGCTAAAGAGGCGCCCGTTAAAATTAAAGTACCTGCTATAACAAAAAATAACCTGCTAAATAAGTTCATTGCTTTATTTAAATTTTAAAGGATTAATGATGCACTGTCCTGATCTAAAAATAGCGTTGCGTCGGAATGGGTCCTTAAGGATGTAGAAGGATATTTTGCAGTAATGGACTCATTGAGTGTATATTTTACCGCCTGTGCTTTATTTTTACCTGGCACCATACAAAAGATGTACTTCGACTGCAGCAAGGCCGGAATGGTCAAGGTATAAGCCAGGGAAGGCACCTCAGCTACCGTAGGGAAACAACCGTCATGTACCTGCTGTACTTTGCAGGGTTCGTCCAGATCGATGATCTTGACCAGTACCGGATCGTTAAAATCGGCCACATGTGGATCATTAAATGCCAGGTGTGTGTTTTCGCCTATGCCCATAAAGGTAATATCCGGTGGCATCTTTTCCAGTAAAGCTGCATAATGCCTGCTTTCTGCTTCAGTATCGTTACCATCTTCATTCAGATAATACACCTTTTTAAGGGGCAGTTTTGAAAAGATCTTCTTGTTCAGAAAATTGCCGAAGCGCTGGGGATGTGTTACAGGCAAACCGGTATATTCATCCATGTGAAAAGCATTTACGCGGTTCCAGGCAATGTCCTTTTCAACTGCAATGGCCTCAAGAAACTCATTTTGAGAAGCTGCAGCAGCAAAGATGATGTTTACCTCATCTTTGTGCTGCAACAATTCCCTGAGGCATTGCGCTGCCAAATCAGCAGCGCTTGTCCCCATTTCTCCCCTCGTATTGTAAACCTTAACTTTTAACTTGTCTTTTAAAAATTCTTTAATCATATCTTAATTAATAACGGTATTTTAATCCGGCACGGGCCGAAAAATCATAAAATGTATTGGTAAAAATTCTTGAACGCTCGCCAAAGTATTCTACCTGAGGCTGGTTGGTTAAGTTCACCCCCTCAGCATAAATGGTCAGCTTTTTGGTGATGCGGTAAGAAGCATTTACATCTAACTGGTAACGCGCAGCCCTGATTACATCAGTAGCATCATCTGTACCTAATGTTGAAGTATAAGCACCATTATAGTTCAGATTTCCCTGCAGTGTAAAACCTTTTAAAGTATAAGAAACCGAACCATTGGCGGTATGATCTGCCTGTCCTGGTAAGCGAAGCTTAGTTCTGCCCAAAGCATCAGCTCTGGAATGGGTATAGGTATAGTTTGCATACAGGGAAATACCTTTCAGAACGCCAGGAAGAAAGGTAAGATTGGTTTGTGCGTTAACTTCTACACCAAATACTTTAGCCAGATCTCCATTGTAAGCTTTGAAATATTGGTAACCTTTATATGCAGCTGCATCAGGAAACTCAGTACCGGTTAAATTAATCACGCTATTGTACTGAAACTTATCAATGTGTTTATAAAATGCACCAACAGAAAGGATGCCCAGGTTACTTAAATATTGCTCAATAGACAGATCGTAATTGGTAGCAAATGCAGGTTTCAGATCCGGGTTACCATCAGTTAATGTTTGGGCCAGGATACTTACTACACGACTGGGTACCAGATCATTAAAATTAGGCCTGGAATAACCAAAAGATACAGCGCCACGTGCTACTGTATTTTTAGCCAGGTCATATTTACCCTGCAGGTTTGGTAAATATTTGGTATAGTTGTATTTAGAATTAACAGGCACAGAAGAAGTGAGAAACCCATCTTTATCCTGATTAACCAGTTTGGCGTCATAATCTACATCTGTTCTTTCTACCCTCAAACCACCTAACAGCATTAACCGCTTAAATTGAATACGATTCATCAGGTATCCGGCTACTACATTCTCCTGTGCATCATAGAAGTAAGCATCAATTGATATTTTCTTCTGGTCTGCATTCTGTGTAAAATAAGAAGGATTGTTGTAAAAAAAGTCTATAGTAGCATCCTTATCCACGTTCAAACCGAAATTGATGTTGTTATCCAGAAAATCTGCATCGAGTTCTGAATTTCCTTTAAAATTATTGAGGCTACCTACGCCAGCAGGCCCGCTATAGTTGGCAACAAATGTACTTGAGGGTCTGAAACGCTTGTTGCTCATCCTTTTTACTTTTGCACCCATTTTAAAATAAGCATCATTATCTCCTATTTTGTAGGGATAAGTAAGGTTTAAGCGTGCGACAACATTGCGGCCTTGTGTTTTAAAATCGTTCGCTTCAATGGTATTATAATTATATAAAGCTGCGTTATTTTTGGCATCTGTAGAACCTGTTGCCTGGATATAATCACCAGATATATCGGTAATCGTTAAAGGAACATTACCGGTAATATAATTAAAAGCCGCAGCACGCTGATCAAAATTAGAAGCCGTTAAAAATATTCCTCCATCTAGTTTAACTTTACTTAACATGGTTTCACCTTCCAAACTGAAATTGATATTGCTGTTTCGCATTTGTCTGTCCAGCACCTCATTGTAGCCCCTGCCTCTTGTGGTGGTATAAACACCATTGGCAAAAGTGGTATTGGCGGTTTGCATACGTGTACGTTTGCGGTAGCGGGTAGCATCGTTGTCCAGACTGTTAAAGGTTAAATTCGCCACAATGGAAGTAGTTGGGCTAAAGCTATAATCGATGGTGGTGGTTGCCCCCATACGGGTACGTTCATTTTCCAGATAAACGAGACGGATATCTGTAGGGAAATAGATGGAGTCCTTGTTACCAATAAAATCTTTTTTCTGCCAGGCCTGTGCATTGATCTCATCATAGCCATTGTTTGTTTTGTAATAACTACCAGATACCGTAACCCCCAGTTTACCGTTGGGCATATCATCCGTTGCACCATAACGACGGCCAAAGCTGATGTTGCCAATGCCGTTTGAATTGTTGCGCAGCTTGTTATAACCACCACCTAAGTCGACCGACAACTGTGGTTTTAAACTGATGGCAGTAGGTGTTTTTAAGTTAATTGCACCCGCAATGGCATCCCCATCCAGGTCAGGGGTCAGGGTTTTGATAACCTCCATAGAGGCCAGCACATTTGCCGGGATCAGGTCCAGCTGTGCATTACGCTGGCCAAGCTCCTGCGTACCCATAATCTGTTCGCCATTGATATTGATATTGGTATAGCCACCGGGTGTACCACGCAGCTGTACCGTTGAGCCTTCACCCTGCTCACGGCCGATTGTTACACCCGGAAGCCTTTGCAGCGATTCAGCTACGTTGAGATCAGGGAAACGTCCCATCAGATCGGCCGAGATCACCTGCTTGATGTTGTCGGCATTTCTTTGCTGGTTCAGGGCTTTCTGCTGTCCTTCAATTACCCCGGATACTGTAACACCCTTTAAAGCAACACTGCTGGCTACCAGCCGGATGTTTTGTACCAGTGTTTGTCCGGCTTTCAGTTCAACATTGGTTTCAACAGGGCTATATCCCATATAAAATACGGTAACTACATAATTGCCTGGCTGCAGATCGTTCAGTTGAAAATCACCAGTGGTACTACTGGAAACACCTTTATTTGTACCCTTGATCTTTACAGATGCTCCGGGCAATGCGCCTCCTTGCTCATCGATCACTTTACCCCTGATGTTGCCCACGGTTTGGGCATGTGCAGGAACACTTATCCCTGCGACGGAAATGATAACCGCTAATATCCACATGAGATATGATTTAAGAATAGATTTTTTCATGACAAGTTTTGTTTTGGGTTTGGTTATTGGTTGATATATTGGTTAGTTCTAGAATGATTTGAATTTATAGTAATCGCTCAAAAAGCGAAGTGCGAAACTGGTACCGATATCCCGGTTGACCAGCCATACCTTGCCCTTGGACCTGGTACGGGTCTCTATTACCTGGCCCCTCAGGTTTTTATCGGGGTGGTCTTCAGCAAAACGGTTGTGTACCAGCCAATAGGCGGATTTTTCGATATTGGCATCAAACTCCTTATAACCCTGCTTAGCAAGTTCCATCCATACAATACCGGAAAGGGCGACTTCAGAACCAGTTACTGAGCCCTTATCCGGTGCTTTACCATCTGTATAATTGTCGTAATACATGGTGCCATCCTTTTGCTGCGCTTTAGCATGTGTACGGGCAGTTTTTGCCGCAGCTTCCAGGTATTTTTTATCCTTGGTCAGCTTAAAAGCCTCGATGAGTGATTCGGCATACCAAAGGTTAAAGCGGGGATGAAAGGAATGTACATCTTTAAAATTGGGCATAAAGTCAGACCAGATCCCGTTTTCGTCCTGCAATTTCAGCAGACTGTTGCAAAGGTTGATAAAGGCCTCTTTAAAGGCTTTGTTCCCGGAAAATTCGTATGCATCTTTAAATAAAGAGCCCTCTGTGTTAGGACGGGAAACATCAAACAAAGTTTGTTCACCCACCTTTTTATCTTTCCAGAAGGGACTGTATTCCTTCTGTACTTCACCTGTTTTCAGGTCTACATTGTCATAACATATCCCCTTCTCCGCATCGTACATATGCTTTAACATCCATCCCGCAGCTTCTGTAGCCACTTTTGCATACTGTTTATCTTTGGTTACCCGGCTCAGTTCATAAATCCCTGGGGTACCGTCAGATATGGTAGCAAACACAATCACATCATCGCCGATAAAATCGCCATGGGTAGCACCAAGCATGCCCTTTAACTTAGGGTGGTCTTTAATCTGCAGGCTTATCCAGTAATTACCTGCTTTTTTGGCAGCATTTAACCAGGCTTCATTGCCCCTGATCTTGTAGCCCGCCAGCAAGGCATTGATGGCCTGACCAGTATGCCATGGCACTTCATAGGGGTACCATTTGCCTTCTGTGAGGTTATAGTCGCAACGTGATTTACCCTGCTCATCCAGGATCACGTTTACAATGCAACTGGCCGTTTGATCGATTGCAGTTACAATTTCTTCCTTTTTAACCTGGGAAAAGGAAAGGTTGGGAGCGCTAACACAAGTGACCAGGATTATACTGGCCAGGATCCTAATCTGCTTCATGACTGTTCTGGTTAGCATTGATGGTATATTTATGTTTATGATTGGTTACCGGTTCTGTAGTGTCTAATCTGAAAGTAAATGCTGCATTGGCATTGCTGCTTTTTACTTTTAACAGGATATAATTGCTGCCCGCTTTTAAAGGCAGGCTGTAAGCTTTTTCTTTAGGCAGGGCCGGGTTGTTTTTTGCTGCCGCATTGCCTTCAGCAATCGGACTATTGTTACAAAAAAGTTCTACAGCTGAATCATTTCCGATCCATGCCTGTACCTGTCCGGCTGTTTCCGTGCTAATGGTACAAAAGGCGTAGACATAGGCATCGCTGCCCAGGTCTTTAAATTTATTGATGATACCGCCATTGTCGGTATTGTATTTCATCCAGCGAAACTGTTTACTGTTGTACTGTGCAAAATCACCAGGTTTGGGTGGATGGTTTGCTGATTGTTCTTCCGAATATAAAAATGGCGGGAATCCGCTCGACTTGCTTTTAAAAGGTCCGCTTAACAACCAGAAATTAAAATAATACTGATCACTTTCTACCACATTTAGTCCGACAGCAGCAGCCGCTGGCAAGGAATTAACTTTGCCAGGTTTTTCCAGGGAGAGCAGTTTATTTTCAAGGTCTGTTAATGCAGCAATACGTGTTTTATAGGGTTTTAAAGCATAATCAAGTGTATAAGGCTGATTTTCAGCGTTCCATTTATTACGGAAATCTATTTCCATAGCCTCGTACCTGTTTTTAAGCAATTTTAAGGACACAATACGTTCGTTCATACCATCAACCCGTTTTCCCTGCTGCTGCTGGTACCATTTTGCAAGTTCCGCAATCTGTATCCTGGTATCAAAAAGCAGTTTGTACCGGTCAACAATATATTTCAGCGTGGCCAGATCGGAAAGGTGGCGCTTAGGTTTTGCGTTCTGCAGCAGCTGTGCTGCTTCATTTACCAGTCTTAAACCTTCGGCTACGTCTTTGTTGTTCAGGATAAGTGTTTCGCCGTTTTGCGGTAAAATGTGCTGCCACCAGATTTCATGGGTCATGTTATAGGTAAGCGGCAGATCCCTCAGCTCCATAAGTTTGCCAATGGCTTTTACATAAGCCCCGTTTGCAGTTCCATAGGCTGTCTTCTCATAACGCAGATCGAAGCCATCATTTAAAACTGATTTTACGTTCCAGCTCTTCTCTGCCGCCATATAAACGCCATACCAGTCTTCCGAAAACAGCTGGTCGCCACCCTCATCCCAAATGGTAGTATAAGCACCAATGGTTCCTTTTTCATAACCTTCTTTAATAAACCCATTGATATTGGCTTTGGCAATGGCCAGATCTGGGAACAGCCTGTTGGTATTTAAAATACCCGGACAAACCATAAAACTAAGGTTACGTTTTACAAAAGGATCTATCCATTTGCTGTAAGATTGTGGATCGCCATATTCCCAGGTCATGTAAACAATGTCTTTGGGCAGCATATCCAGGATTTCCTCATGCTGAAGGGCAATATCACCCCACATCATTAATTTTTTCCCATTCTTTTTTACTATATCATACAAAAACTTAAGATGATCTGCATAAAATTTGGTTACCCCCACACTATCTGTATATTTTTTAGATTTGCCCTTGCCCAGGTCGAAAGTCTCGTCGCAGTTCACATTGAAATAAGGAGAGCTGAAGGCGCCGCACATCTCGGTGATCACACTTTCCAGGAATTGTCTGGCTTTGGGATCGAGGGGCGAGATCATGGTAGACGTTTCACCCATCGACTGGTACTGTGGCAGGGATAAAATATTGTTAAAATGCCCGAAGGACTGGAAACTGCCAATCAGCTGCATATGGTATTTTGCAGCGTAGGCATCCAGCTCTTTCACATCGGCAATGGTCAGCTTACCATCTGCCGGTGCAAAATCGGGATATGATTTTGTCTGGATAACATGCTCGATATAAAACGACAGACCATTTACTTTTAAAGCCGCCATCCTTTCAATCTGCTCTTTGATATAAGTAACTTTTGAAATGGGGCCGCGGCTGATGTCGTCAAACATCACCCTTTGCGATAAAGATGGCCAGTCGGTAATCACCAGCTCTTTATTCCAGCCTGCATCCAGCAATTGTTTTAACGTTTGCAATCCGTAAAACAATCCTGTTTCGGTATTGGCCACCAGCAACTGGTCCTTATTGTTCAGGATCAGCACATACCCCTCTTTCCCAATCTGTGTTTTCCAGTCGGCCTTTAATTTAGTGGCATAGGGCCTAATCCTTGCATCCGTCTCTTTGTCGCGTCCGGTTAAACTTAACGTTACAGCATCTGCAGTTTTTTTACCTGTCAGCATATATTTTGTCACATCCGCCAAACGGTTCAGCATGGCCTGATCAATACCCCCTGCTTTAAGGGATATATTTTTGATCGCTTTTATCGGAGCAGTTCCCTGCAGCACCTGTTGCGGATAGGGCACAACAGGGATATCGGCTGCAAACAGTTTAGTGTTCAGCAATAAGAGCAAGATCAATATATGAGTTCGCCTTATCATTTTTTTGTAGTTTGGTTGCTTACTGATTTAATTTTCGGGTGCTGGTTATTGCTTACCGAGACATTGCCTGCAGCGCCTTCTTTCCAGATAAAATACTTTGCAGGTGTATATACAGAATTTGCGGTAACAAAGCCATTCGCTACATTTTTCAGATAAACTGCAGCATTTGTATTGGCGGTACTGGCCATATTGAGCCCCCTAAGCTCAAAATCGCTTGTATTTTCAAGGGCTATGGCCGGACGTTCGTCATCACCGGTAAAAGAAAGCCTGATGTCATTTAAGCGGATTCCTTTTACATGTTTTACGTACAATCCGTAAGCCGGCAGTGGACCAAACATAGTGGCTTCTGGATAATGATCGGCCAGGGTTTCCAGTTTACGGAACATGGCATCGGCCTTTGCCCCGCCAGAGCTGGAAATAGAGATGTTGCTTAAAGAAACATTTTCTATGATGGCATTTTCAAGTCCAATGACTGAGCTGCCGGTAATATCGGCCCCTGTAGCTGTTACATTGGAGATATGGATGTTCCTGGCTACCCCAATTCCCGGATCAGCGGCATTATCGGTATGTTTTCTTGCCCTGTTGCCCAGGCGGATAAACAGCGGTACCTGCGGCCCGTCTATGGCTACGTTACTGATACTGATATTTTCCATAATGCCCCCATCAACCATTTCCAGTGAAATGCCACTGTTGCCGGCCGGTTTACCATAAATGGTGGTCAGCTGTGCCGAAGGCTTGATGACGATATTGCTGATGGTAACGTTTCTGAAACCACCGGTAGATTCGGTACCGAACTTGAGTCCGTTACAGTGACTGCTAAACACGCAGTTGCTGATCACTATATTCTCTGAAATGAGTTTGGAAGTACTTTTTAAAGTCAGGCCATCATCGTCCGAATCGCCGTTTACATTGGTGATCCTTACATTTTTACAGCCATCAATATCGATCATATCGTTGTTTTTATTGGAATGGTTCCATATAGAAATACCATCGATCACTACATCTTCACAACCCAGGTAATGTTGCATCCAGAAAGCAGAATTGCGCAGGTGTACCTGTTTAACGCTAACTTTCTTACAGGCTACAAACCAGATCAGGTAAGGTCTGTTCATATAGCGGTCTGGCTTTTTAATGGTATTGATCTCAAAACTTGCTCCCTGTCCGTCTATTGTTCCGGGACCTTCAATACCTATATTTTCGGCTTTATGCGCAAAGATCAGTGCCTGCTTTGCCCAGTTTTCGCCATAAAATGGAATGCTGACCTGCTGGTAAGGGTAATTGGCAGCACCTTTAACACCGGTTAAAGTACATCCGTCGGAAAGGTAAAGGGTTACATTACTTTTTAGCACTACAGTTGCACTCATGAAATGACCGGCAGGGAAGATTACCTTACCCCCACCCGATGCTGCACAGGCATCGATGCTTTTCTGAATGGCTGTGGTGTTTACAGTAAGTCCATCGCCTTTGGCTCCATAAGTAGTAACCTCTACATCTGCCGCCCGGGTAAGGGTTGAAATGCTGGTCAGTAGGATGAATAAATAATTCCGCATAATTAAGAATGGTTTAAGCATGATATACTTGTTTTTTAGTCCTGGAGATTTGGTAATACACATTAAAAAGATAGCAGGGGATGAGCAGCAGGTAAGCCAGCTGGTTATTGGAAATATGTGATAGCCAGCTGTAAACCAGTGGCAAAATAGCCCCTCCGGCAATACCCATAATGAGAATGGCCGAGCCCCGGTTCAGTAAGGCACCGCTAAGTCCCCTTAAGGCAAGTGGCCAGATGGCAGGCCATAACATGGCATTGGCAAAACCCAGCAGGGCAATGAAAGCGATTGAGGCCTGGCCAGGTACAAATACTGCGAGCAGTGTCAACAATACGCCCAGCAGGGAAGAATATAGGAAGGCCTTTTCCTGACTAATCAGTCTTGGAATAAATAGGGCCCCTAAAACATAGCCCGTAAGCATAGATGCGAGGGTATAGGAAGTCAGGCTTTTGGCCACGTCTAAACGTACGCCATGATAAATACCATAGTTGCTGATGGTATCGCCGGCAATAACCTCTACCCCTACCGTTACAAATATAGCTGTGAAGCCCAGCATAAAAATGCCGTTATAGCTTTTGCCCCCATTGGCCAGTTCTTCTTGCTGATTTATGGCCAGATCGTCTTCCGAAGGGGCGATTTCGGGCAGATGGGCATATTTAATGCCAAAGGCTATTACACAAAGTACGATGGTTAAAACGATATAAGGCATGATCACATCCTGGGCCAGTTCGTCCAAACGCATAGTTTTTGCTGCCGGGGCCAGACTTTCCAGTTCCGCCAGCAGGCCATCCGAATTTTTCAGGATAATAGCGCCCAGGATCATCGGGGCCAGTATACCTGCAAATTTATTGCAAATACCCATAATGCTGATGCGCTGTGCTGCCCTCGCAGGATCGCCCAGTTTGGTAATGTATGGATTTACAGCAGTTTGCAGCAAAGTTGTTCCAGCTCCGACAACAAACAGGCCCAACAGGAAAAGCGGATAATAACGCATCATGGCTGCCGGCACAAACAAGAGACAACCCGCAGCCATGATGAGCAGTCCTACCTGCATCCCTTTGATGATCCCCGTAGCCTGCAATATTTTACTGGACGGCAGGGCCATAAACGTATAAGAAATATAAAAGGCAAAAGTAACCAGGTAGGCCTGCCACTCTTCCAGTTCACAGGCAATGCGCAGGTAAGGGATCAATGTTCCGTTTACCCAGGTTACAAAACCAAAAATGAAAAAGAAAAAACCAATGGTCATTACCTGTTTGTTATAGGTACTACCTGTTGCCGGCTTGGCTATATTTACTGTTGCCTCCATAATTATATCCTTAATTTTTCTATTGCGTTTTTAACGTTCCCGTATTTCAAAAGACTGGCCTTTGCCTGTTCATAGTCTGTGATCCCCGTTTTCTCCATCAGCATTTTTACACCCCGGTCTACCAGTTTTTCATTGCTGATCTGCATGTTTACCATGCGGTTATCCAACACTTTTCCCAAACGGATCATTACACTGGTAGAGATCATGTTCAGAATAAGTTTCTGTGCAGTACCGCTTTTCATGCGGGTACTACCGGTTACAAACTCCGGCCCCACTACAGCCTCTATGGGAAAGTCGGCATATCCCGCAATTGGTGAACCGGCATTGCACACCACACAGGCGGTAAGGATACCTTTCTGCCGGGCTGTTTTTAAAGCCCCCAGTACATAAGGTGTAGTGCCGCTTGCAGCTATCCCGATAAGGGTATCCTTATCGTTGATGTTATATTTTTCAAGGTCCAGCCAGCCTTGTTCCGGGCTGTCTTCTGCATCTTCAATTCCGAAACGTAAAGCTTCATCGCCCCCGGCCATTACGCCGATCACCACATCATCAGATACGCCGTAGGTTGGCGGACATTCGCTGGCATCGAGCACCCCAAGCCGGCCACTGGTACCGGCACCGATATAAAATAACCTGCCCCCCTGCTCCATCCTTTCTGCCATCGCATCAACCAGGCCCGCAATTGTTGGGATCAACCTGCGTACCGTAACTGCCACAGTAGCATCTTCATCATTGATGTGGTTCAATAGCTGTGGGGTCGACATCTTTTCCAGATGACGGTAAACAGATGGCATTTCAGTTGTTTTGATAAAACTCATTTTTATATATCAACTATGTTAATTTTCTATTTCTGATTAAAGTTCAACCTTGTCCATTTTTGGTACCAGCAGGTGTATGACCAGCCATGCGACCAGGAAGGAACAACCGCAGACCAGGAAAATGATGTTATAACCAGCTACTATATTTCCGGCACCTTTATAAAAATCGAGGATAAAACCGATGAACATCGGAAACAATACCCCACCTATTGCACCTGCCATCCCCCCCAGGCCAACCACAGAGCTGACTGCTTTTTTAGGGAACATATCAGAAACAATGGTAAAGATATTGGCACTCCAGGCCTGGTTTGCAGCTACTGAAAGACTAATTAATGCTATTACAAACCACATATTGGTAGTATACCGGGTTGCTATGATCGGAATAACACATACCGCTGCCACCATTAATGCAACCTTGCGGGCCTTATACACCGGCCAGCCCTTTTTGATAAGCCAGGATGAAAGATATCCACCACCAATACTGCCAATCATGGTGCCGGTATAAACGATTACCAGCGGCAAACTTGGCTTTTTAAGGTCCAGATGAAAATGTGTAGCAAAATAAGATGGCAGCCAGAACAGGAAGAAATACCAGATCGGATCGGTAAAAAACTTACCGGCAATAAATGCCCAGGTTTGTTTAAGCCCCAATAATTTTTTCCAGGTTACGGTGCTGGTATCGTTATTTTCTGTAAGCGCATCCTCATCACTGTTGATGTAATCCAGTTCAGCAGCGCTCAGTTTCTTTTGTTTAACCGGTATTTCGTAAAAGGACATCCAGGCAGCCAGCCATATAAAACCTAAAGCCCCTGTAATGATAAAAGCCATTTGCCAGCCATAAACTGCCAGTATCCAGGGCACCAGTAGTGGCCCCACACAGGCTCCGATATTGGAACCCGAGTCAAAAATACCAACGGCAAGGGCTCTTTCTTTTTTAGGAAACCATTCGGCAACCGTTTTAACTCCTCCAGGATAATTACCGGATTCGCCCAAGCCTAATAAGCCCCGCATTACAACGAAACCAAAAGTTGACCGCACTGCTGCATGTAACATGGCAGCAATACTCCATACCGTTACAGATATGGTATAACCCAGCTTGGTGCCAATTTTATCAATTACCTTTCCATATAACAATTGCCCTATGGCATAAGTGGCTGTAAATGCCATCACAATATGGCTGTAATCTGTTTCCGTCCAGCTAAAAGTTTTCTCCAGCGTAGGCTTCAGTAAACCCAGAATTTGCCTGTCCAAATAGTTTATGGTTGTGGCTGCAAAAAGCATGAAGCAAATGAACCACCTGTAATTTCCAACTTTAGTTTCTTTTATCATGATTGGTTTAGCTGATATCTGGTTTTTAATAAGTTCATTATATACAGGTTGTTTTGCCATTGCTGATCAGGCGGCTGGCCAATGGGCATATATGGTAAAGGACCAAACTCCGGGGTGATGCAAAGGAATTCATCTTTACAGTTACGGATCACCTTATCCCAGCAGTTCAAATGAAAATCAAGTGCTTCTTTATATTCCGGCAATGAGGGATCAGCTACCTGCGGGCCTTGAGCAAAGCCTACCCTTGCATGAATATGTGCGGTATGCTTTATGGCCATATCAATTGCCTCGGGCTGATCCTGAAGCAAACTTTCAGCAACGGCACACCAATGGGATACATCTAAGGTAAGCCGCAATGTAGGGTTTTCCTGCAGGTAAGGCATGGTAACATGTGCAGCATAGGCAAAACGACTGCGGTGCGTTTCGTGAAGCACCTGTACGCCGGTTTCCCGGGTAACCTTTTCGGCAATACCGAGCAGACTGCAGTTTTGTTCATGGCTAAAAAAATCTTTACCTGTATGCGAATTGATGAACAGCGGTTTTAAAGCGGCCAGCTTACGCAGCCTTTCTTCATACTGCTGCCTATGCAGTTCCATGTCTGCTGTTGTCGTTTCCCAATGCTGGGCAATAAACTTTAATCCATATTTATCCAGGCCATCCATAAATACATCCCTTTCCCCCTCTGCTGGCAGATCAGTTTCCACACCCTGATAACCGTGTGCAACGATCTTTGTAAAAAAATCATCCCATCCCCTCATTTTTTGTCCCCATGTTGTACAAAAGTAAAGTATCCTCATAAGCGCTGGTTCACATTCCTACAATAAACTGGTATATACTGGTACATAAATATAAACAACATATATATCAGTTCCAAACCCAAATTGCAATTCACATTTTTAACATTAATTTTTAAAGTCATCATTTTTTAATTTCCGCTCGCCTGCATTGTTCCTCCCATGGTCAAAACCTCGTTCACGCTCATATCTAATCATTTCAGCAGGCCTGAAATTCAGGATAAAAGCCCTGCGGCTGGTATTGGTTGAATTGCCCCTGCTGTAATGCAGTGTCCGGCCCTGATGAAAAGTACAGGAACCAGGTTTAAGCTCAACGTATATTCCTTCATCTTCGCTGGCATCACAGGTAAGCGCGCCTCCTTCTTTCCCTGCAAAACGGTGTGGCCGTACCTCTTTTAAATTGGAGCCAGGTACAAACCACATGCAACCATTGTCGACAGTAGCTTCATCTAATGCCAGCCAGCAGCTTACAGCACGCTTATCAGGTACATTTAACCAATAAGCTTCGTCCTGGTGCCATGGTGTATTGGTATTGGTATGCGGGGCCTTATTGATCAGCATATCAAAATCCATTTCAGCGTCTTCACCGATCAGTTCCTTACTAATCGCCAGTGCCCGCTGATGAAAGGGCATATCAACCAGTTCCTTCACAAAATCGCTTGGCCACATGATCTGTGTAATGTTCTCTTTGGTTTTATTTTTACCCAGGCCGTCACCAAGGTCTGAACGGTTTGCCCCCACATCTATTTTTTTTGTAAGGAAATCGTTATAAATGGTTTTATAACGTTCCACTTCATCCTGTGTAATGATATCTTCAACGGTCAGGTATCCATTATCCTTAAAAAAAGCTATCTGTTCTGCAGATAAATACGTTTTTCCCATAATTATATATTTTAAAATGTAGTGAAGCCCGCACATGAATTTGTACAGGGGGTCCATACGTATATATTTGGTTTTACAATTCAGCGCCTCGTGTTTGATTTGCTGGATTATTTTAATCAAATTTAACCCTTGAGCCCAAGCATAACTTTCAATTTAGTAGGAACATACAATTTTATACATGTCGGACTTTGATACCCGCTCCACCACAGAAAGGAGCATCATAACTTTCAATAAGTTTAACCTTGACGGAAAAGTCAGACTGGGCCGGTATTCCTATAAACATGTACATGGCGAGCTGGAAACCCATTCACATGATGGCATGATGGAAATCTGCTACTGCGATAAAGGCATGCAGGTATATGAGGTAAACGGGAAAGAATATCAGATCAGGGGGGGCGATGTTTTCATTACCTTCCCCAACGAACCGCATGGAACCGCCAAACACCCGGAAGAAAAAGGCACTTTATACTGGCTAATTGTCCAGATCCCGGAAAAAGAAAAATTTCTCCACTATGATAATGAAGAATCGGCTGTTTTTATAAAAGAGCTGCTGGGCATAAAAGAACGCCATTTTAAAGGAAGCGATGCTATGAAAAAAATGCTGGACCAGCTGTTTGCCCTGCATGAAGAGCCTGTACAGCAACCTTTATATAAACTTCATACCTTAAACCTGATCAGCAACTTTCTTTTAACAGTAATTGAATATTCACAAAAAAATCCAGTAAGGGCACAATCAGACCGGATCTCGGAAATTAAAAACTATATCCACAACAACATTTATGAAAGCCTGCCCATAGAACTGCTGGCGAAAGCGCTGTTTATGTCTGATTCCCATTTTAAAAGCTGGTTTAAAAAAGAATTTGGCATGCCGCCGGTAGATTATATTTTGCGGACTAAGATTGAAGAAGCAAAAAAGCTGCTTTTGTTAAAAGACAGCGAATCGGTGACAGCAATTGCCTTTAAACTCAACTTTTCTTCTTCCCAGTATTTTGCTACAGTCTTTAAAAAATATACAGGTGTAAGTCCGGCCGAATTTAAACAGCGCAACCTAAAAACTTAAACGTTATAATTTAATATAATTATGGTCTATTTTTGCGGATACCAAACCATGAAATAAGAGGAAGATGGACGACAATGATGCGATCATAAAAATTGACAATACCTTATCATTGCCATTGTACAAACAGATTGTGGCATCTGTTCACGATGCCATAACCAGCGGGGTATTGAAAAACGGGGATATGTTACCCTCTGTAAATTCCACAGCGGCGGCGCATTCTTTGGCAAGAGGCTCCATATTTAAGGCCTATAATGAATTGAAAACAGCCGGGATTATCGACTCTACTCCCGGAAAAGGATATTTTGTGACCAGTACAAATGTGCAGGCAAAGAAAAATATTTTTTTGCTGCTCAGTACATTCAACCCTTACCGGGAAGTGTTGTACAATGCCTTTATCGGGCAAATCAAAAACCAGGCTACAGTAGATCTTTATTTTCACCACCACAACATCAGCGTTTTTGAAACACTGGTCCAAAACCATGCAGCCTACTACAATACTTTTGTGATCATGCCCGAGATCAACAAGAAAACGGAAGGCATTTTAAAACAACTTGACCCTAAAAAACTCTATATTCTTGATTCAGGACTGGATGAGTTTGGTAACATCTATCCCTCTGTATGCCAGAATTATGAAAAAGACATTTCGGATATCCTGAAATTACATTTTGAACAGCTCAAAAAATATAAACGGATGATCTTATTGTTTCCCGACAACATTAAAACTGAGGGTGTGGTAAATGGCTTTACTGCTGTATTTAAAAAAACAAATTTTCCGGCCATGGTAATCAGGGATACGGCTAATTATGAACCGCAGCAGTTTGACTGTTGCATTGTTATGGACGATATTGACCTGGTCAGACTGATGAGGACAGCCAGGAAGAACAAATGGAAACTGGGTAGCGATATCGGTATCCTTTCCTATAACGAAACTCCGCTCAAAAGCATCATTGCTGATGGGATTACGACCATCACCACAGATTTTGAACAGATGGGAAGATCGATGGCAGACATGATCATCAAAAACAAACCAAAGCGGATCGAAAATCCTTTTCTAATGATCGACAGAAAATCTTTTTAACAGTGCGGTTTATCGGGCTTCATACATTCCGATGAGCTTTGCCTGTAAGTTCATCATCTCTTTTTCAACATACTGTAGTTTTTCCTTTAACTTTTTATTTTCCTCTTTCAGCAGGTCGTCCCCATTATGGCCCGGCAAAAGTGTGCAGGGCTCTACCCCCAATACATCAGCTACCTGTATTAATCTGGTAATGTTGATGTCGGTAATTTCACATTCAATTTTACTATACGCAGGAACAGAAATATCTAACATACCTGCCATGTCTTTTTGTGCCCACTTTTTCTGGCGCCTGAGCATTTTTATCTTTTTACCAGTGCTATCATTCATTTCTTGGCGTATTATCTTTAGAGTTGGTCCGGTTTTCCCCGAAGATAATTATGTGAACTCAAGAAGCCGCTGTTCAATTTATTCATTTATACCCAATTTACCTCATCCATTTAATCCCATTTGATAGGGTATTGTTATCCTTTCAGCAGACGATCGTAAAAATTCCAGCCAGTATATTTTATTTTCAAAAAAATTTGCGCAACCAAATAATTGCATTTATTTTTGCAACCAAATAGTTGCATATAATGATTACAAGAAGAGATGTATTTCAGGCCATAGCCGATCCCATACGCAGGGATATCATCCTGAAAATTGCCGCAGAACCCTTAAACCTCAATGCCGTTGCCGAGAGCTTCGATATCAGCAGGCAGGCCATATCGAAGCATATACAAATCCTGACCGAATGCGGCCTGATAGAGATTACCCAAAAAGGAAGGGAGCGCTATTGCCAGGCAAAAATGGACAAACTGGATGAAGTGAGCGACTGGGTAGTAAAATCCAAAAAACTATGGGTAAACCGTTTCGAAAAACTGGACAATTACCTCAAAGAAATTCAAACCAAAGACAAAAATGATGGAACAATCTAAAAAAGAACTTTTCATTACGCATCTTTTTGATGCACCCAGGGAAGTTGTATTCAGGGCCTGGACAGATCCTGAACAGCTAAAGCATTGGTATGCCCCGGACGGCTGTACCATAGAGTTTAAAACCATTGATGTACGGGAAACAGGTGGTTTCCATTCCTGCATCCACGATCCGGTTCATGGCCCCTGTTGGATTAAAGGTATTTACAAGGAGGTCATATTTCCTGAAAGACTGGTTTTTTCGATGATCCTCAGCAATGAAAAAGCTGAAGATGTACGCGCTATAGCAGCAGGAAAACCGGAAGAATGGCCTGAAGAAATATTAACTACCGTAACTTTTACCAGTATTGGCCAGCAGACCAAGCTTGCCATACACCAGACGGTAGATGAAGCGGAAGCTAAAAAGACCGGTGCTTACCAAAGCTGGATCAAAATGTTCAATAAACTGAACGCACTTATTGATGTAAAAACTGATTAAAAAACAAAAACCGGGCATCCATTAGGAACACCCCGGTTTTTGCTAAGCGTTGGCCTCTGAATATTTCTTAAAATTATCAAGGATAGCTTGCCATCCCCCCTGCTGCATTATTTTTACAACCACTTACTCAAATACCCATTAAAAGCTTCCTTATACTGATCGCCAATACTGATGCTCAGCTCCCCAATGTTTACTGCATTTTTAGTTACCGATGTTATTTTTTCCAGTTGTACAATGTACGAGCGGTGCACACGCATAAATGTTTTCGGAGAAAGCTTTTGTTCCAGCGCCTTTAAACTGGTTAATGTTAAAACAGGTTTATCGGTATGCTCCAGGTATACTTTTACATAGTCTTTTAAGCCCTCAATATAAATAATGTCTTTTATGGCAACCCTTACCAGCTGATATTCAACTTTTAAAAATAAATATCCTTCCTGTTCTGCAGTACTTCCTGTCAGGGCAGCAGCCTGCTGCATTTCGGCATATGCCCTTGCCTTATCAGCTGCCTTTAAAAATTCTTCATAATCAAAGGGTTTCAACAGGTAATCCAATGCATCCACTTTATAGCCCTCAAGCGCATAATTGTTAAATGCAGTGGTAAATATTAACCTGGGCCTCCTGTTTCCAGATCTGCCATCAAGCGTTCTGGCCAGCTGCAGACCAGTCAGATCAGGCATCTGGATATCCAGAAAGATGAGGTCTATGTCCTGTTCATTTAATGTTTCCAGTGCTTTTATACCACTCGAAAAACTTCCCTTTAATTTCAGGAAAGGTGTTTGTTCTATAAAACTACAGATCAAACCGAGCGCCAGTGGCTCATCATCTACTGCTATGCAATTCAGTATCATCAAGAACAAGGTTTAAGTTAACAATAAATTCAGCTGGTCCAGCGGTTTCATAAGCCGAAAAATTATGTCTGCCCGGGTATAACAATTCAAGTCTTCTTTTGGTGTTGCTCAGCCCTATTCCGCCGTAGCCATCAGCAGTTTCTGCATAATTGTTAAATATGCGGTTTTTTATGGTCATGCTCAGCTCATTCCCCTTTAATTCAATAACAATATCTATCACCGATGGTTCTGTAGTACTAACCCCATATTTAAACGCATTTTCTATATAGGGCAAAAACAGCATTGGGGCAATCGGGGGATCATACTTTAATACGGGCTCTTCAAAAACCACAGTAGTCAGCCCGTTTAAGCGCAGTTTCATCAGTTCTATATAATCTACAATAAAAGAAATCTCCTTACTGATTGGGGTACTCCCCGTTTGGGTCTCATAAAGCAGGTAACGCATCATTCTTGAAAGTTTATGCAGTGCCTTACGCGACTTTTCAATATCAACATGGGTCAGGGCATAAATATTGTTCAGCGTATTGAAAAAGAAATGGGGATTGATCTGCGCCTTTAAAAAGGAAAGTTCGGAGGCTATCTTTTCCTTTTCCAATGCTTCCCGGCCCTGTTGATCTGCCTGCCATTTCCTGATCAGGGTTACACTGGTACTGATCCCGACCATAAACAAGGTCATCATCAGCAGGAAAACATCAATCCTGCCCGAGCGTTTCGGCGGCCTTTGAATACCAATTTCACTAAAAGCCCGATCCATCAGCCCGGGTAAATTCAAGGCATTGTCGACCATTTTTATCAGCGGCCCGGCCAGCACTGCGATGACAAGAATAACAAGCACATAAATAAGGATCTTGTTTTTCAGGAGCAACCGGGGCACAAACAACTGGCTGTTCATATAAAATACGATGATCAGCATGAGCAATACGCAGCTTTGTTTGACCCAGAACTCAAAGGGGACATGGATGTTCCAGGATAAAGGCTGATGAAAAAGGAGCACAAAAGCAAATAAAAGCCATGAAAACAGATGGAGTAAGACGGCTATATAGGAACGGTTTGTTACTGCAAACATTTACTTAAAATTAATGTTTTGTTAGATGTGTACAAGGTAACTAACCTTATGAGACAACTGCAAATCTTTCCGTCGATACTTAAGCGCTCCCGGTCGGTATATTTCCAATACTGGTCTATCTCATTTTTTTTAGCCGCCAAATTGCTGTTGATTTGATCAGTCAATCTAGATTTTATATACAGATATGTCAAGAATAGCCATGAAAATTCTGCTGCTTTTATGCTTTAGCGGATTTAGTCTGCCAGGCTTCAGCCAGGATACTGCATCAAAAGTTTTGCCGCCGGTCTGGGACCTTGCAGCATGTTTGCAATATGCTAAAGAGAACAACATTCAGATCAGGAGCCTGCAGCTGGACAAACAAAGTGCAGAACAGGACCAGCTGCTGGCCAAATCGGCCTTACTGCCGGACCTGTATGGCTCGGCTTCGCAGAACTTTAACCATTATAACCAGGCTACAGCTACCAATGGAAATGCGCTCAATTACTCCGGATCAGTAGGTTTAAATTCTTCATGGACACTCTATAGAGGTGGCTACCTTAAAACTGACATCAAACAAAAGGACTTATCTGTCCAGGCTGCCAATTTTAACATACTGCAGCAGGAAAACGACATTACTTTACAGATTACCCAGGCTTACCTGAACATTCTGGTAGATAAGGAAAGTATTATCTATAACCAGGACCTGGTAAAAACTTCCCAGGCCCAGCTTGACCAGGCCCAGCGCCAGTTTAAAGCAGGTTCGGTAGCACGTAAAGTAGTTGCACAGTTTGAGGCCCAGCTGGCGGGCGACAGGTATAACCTGAATGCAGCTGAAAATGCTGAGCGAAAAGATAAAATAACACTTAAACAATTGCTGCAACTTCCTGATTCAAAACGTTTCGACATTGTGAAACCCGATACCATACTTTCTATAGAAAATATAACAGATCTAAACACAGTTCAGCAATATGCCCTTCAAAACCGCCCGGAAGTAAAAAATGCCGAATTGGGTGTACAGCTCTCCGACCTGGGCCTCAGCAAGGCCAGAGCAGGTTATCTGCCTTCATTAACACTCGGTGCGGGTATCGGCAGCAGTTATGCCAGAGATCCGAATTACAATGTATTCAGGCAATTTGACAATAATTTTAACCAGCAGGTCGGCTTCACTTTATCGGTCCCGATCTTTACCAACCGGCAGAACAAGACCAATGTGGCCAAAGCGAAAATTGACATTGCCCAGGCAAAGCTGACTTTGGAAAACACAAAAACTACGCTGGCATTAAATACTGAAAGCGCCTATATCAATGCGCAGAATTCACAAAGCCAATACTTATCTGCTGCCGAACAGCTAAAATATAATCAGGAAGTATTCCGCATTGCCAATCAGGAATTAAAAATTGGTGCTGCAAATATTGTTGAGTTCTATCAGCAAAGAAACCTGTATGTACAGGCTATGCAATCTTATATACAGGCCAAATACAATGCGGCACTGGCTGCAAAAATCTATGAATTTTACCTCGGAACACCTATAAAATTGTAACCATGAAGTCTAGAAAAACCATTTTAATTATCGCATCAGTTATCGTTGTACTCGGACTGATATGGTATTTCTTTTTAAGGACAAAAGAACAACCGGTTGTACTTAGTCAGGAAAAGCCGACTATAGGGCCAATTTCTTCGAGTGTAACGGCTACCGGAACCGTGCAGCCCGTGGACACGGTTATTGTAGGTACCCAGGTTTCCGGAACCATTTCGGCACTGTATGCCGACTTCAATTCTACAGTTAAAAAAGGACAGTTGCTGGCCCAGCTTGACAAAACATTGATCCAGACGACGGTTGACCAGGCCAGGGCCAGTGTGGCACAGGCACAAAGTAACCAGGCTTACCAGCAGGCAAATTTTAACAGGCAAAAACAGCTGTTTGAAACGGGTTCGATCAGCCGGGCAGACTACGACCAGGCATTAAATAACCTTCAGGTAGCCACTGCAAGCGTAAACAATGCCAGGGCCCAGTTAAGATCTGCCGAAAGGAACCTTTCTTTTACACAAATCTACTCGCCTATAGATGGCGTGGTACTGGGCAGGAGTGTAAGTATTGGTCAAACTGTGGCAGCAAGTTTTAATACGCCAACCATTTTCTCCATTGCTAAAGACATCACTAAAATGCAGGTACAGGCAAAAGTAGATGAGGCCGATATAGGGAACGTAGCCAAAGGACAACGTGCTACCTTTACCGTTGATGCTTTTATTGATGATACCTTTAACGGGACAGTGAAAGACATCCGTTTACAACCTTCTATATCCTCAAACGTAGTGACCTATGCTACCTTAATTGATGCACCAAATGACAACAAGAAATTAAAACCAGGGATGACGGCAAACATCATCATTTATACAAAAGAAGTGAATGATGCCTTACTGATCTCGGCCCAGGCCCTAAAGTTCAGGCCGGATTCGGCTTCATTGAAAAATTATGAGATTGTTCCGCTCCCCCACAAAAAAAGAGGCGATAAAATGGGAAGCAACAAGCCCAGGAGAGATAAAACGGCAGGAAAAGCAAATGGAGAAACAGTCATGACCGAACCTTCATATGTATGGGTATTGGATGGACAGAAGCTTATCCAGAAAAGGATAAAAACAGGTTTAAACGACAATACCCATGTAGAGGTACTGGAGGGGCTTACACAAAATGATATTGTAATTAACGGAATGGAGGGGGGTGTAACCGCAGCGCCGGCAGCAGCAGCCACCAGTCCTTTTATGCCGCAAAGAAGAGGAGGAAGCAGACGATGAGTGGCAAGATCCTGGAAATACACGATGTAAAACGCGAGTTTATTATGGGAACTGAAACCGTCAGGGCTTTAAAAGGAGTTTCTTTTGATGTGGATTCGGGTGAGTTTTTAACCATCATGGGCAGCAGCGGATCGGGCAAAACCACTTTATTAAATATGCTGGGTTGCCTGGACAAGCCAACAGAAGGCACTTACCTGCTGGATGGGGTAAATGTGAAGGAACTGAGCAGGGATGAACTGGCCAAATTAAGGAACCATAAGATTGGGTTTGTGTTTCAGGCCTATAACTTACTGCCCCGCACCTCGGCCCTTGAAAATGTGGAACTTCCGCTGTTGTATAATCCTGAAATTGGGAATAAAGAGCGCAAAGAAAGGGCAATTGCTGCATTACAGGCTGTGAAACTGGATGGAAGGTTTGACCATATGCCCAACCAGCTGTCGGGCGGACAGCAACAGCGTGTGGCCATTGCCAGGGCCCTGGTCAATGAACCAGTGATGATTCTTGCAGATGAGGCCACAGGTAACCTGGATACCCGTACATCCTACGAGATCATGTCACTGATGCAGGAACTGAACCAGAATGGCAAGACCATTGTATTTGTTACCCATGAGCCAGATATTGCTGCTTTCAGCAGCAGGACCGTAATGCTAAAGGACGGCAGGGTACAAAAAGATTCCATCAATAACAACACCAGACTGGCAAAGGATGCACTTGCAGCTCTCCCTCAAACAGACGACTATTAAATTAAAGCCATGAAGTTCATCAACCTTATCAGATTAGCCATTAAAGCACTGCAACGCAATAAACTACGTGCATTACTCACCATGCTGGGAATTATTATAGGGGTAGCTTCGGTAATTACCATGATGTCTATCGGAGAGGGTTCCAAACAGAGCATCAATGCTTCCCTGGCAAGTATGGGCTCTAATATGATTACCATTATGCCTTACAGCAATGTACCAGGTGGCGCACGTATGATGGGCAACAGTTTTAAAACACTGACCCTTAAAGATGTAGAAGCATTGAAAAAGAATGCTGTTAATATTGCAGAAATTTCTCCGCTGGTCTCTTCAAGCGGACAATCGATAAGTGGCCCCAACAACTGGCCAACAAGCATCCAGGGTGTAAGCCCCGCATACCTTGACATCAGAAAACTTGTAGTGAAAGAGGGTATTATATTTTCCGACCAGGACATCAGGTCTTCGGCTAAAGTATGCCTGCTTGGCAAAACAGTGATCGACAATCTGTTTCCCAATGGGGACGACCCGATCGGAAAGATCATCAGATTTGGCAAAATCCCTTTCCAGGTCATCGGCACCCTGGTACCAAAGGGCACCAGTAATTTCGGTCAGGATCAGGACGACATCATCATAGCCCCTTATACCACTGTACAGAAGAGGATTACTTCCTCTATTTACTTCAATCAGATTTACGCATCAGCCACCAGCGAAGCTGCTTCTGATGCCGCTGTAGCAGAAATAACCAGCATTTTAAAAGACACACATAGAATCAGGCCCGGTGAAGAAAATGATTTTCAGGTAAGGACACAGGCTGAACTGATGACCATGATGAACTCGACCAGCAGCATGATGACTGCCCTGTTAACCGCAGTTGCCAGTATTTCGCTGGTAATTGGCGGAATCGGTATCATGAACATCATGTATGTTTCTGTAACCGAAAGGACACGCGAAATTGGGTTGAGGATGTCGATCGGCGCCAGGGGCATTGATATTTTACTGCAATTTTTAATTGAAGCCATAGTAATCAGTGTTACAGGTGGCCTGATCGGGGTGCTGCTTGGCATTTCTGCTGCCATAGCTGTTCCCGCCTGGTTGAACTGGCCAACTGTAATTTCTGAATTTTCTATTGTGATCTCCTTCCTGGTCTGTGCTTTAACAGGTATATTTTTTGGTTATTACCCCGCACTTAAAGCATCCAAACTGGATCCGATTGAAGCGCTGAGGTATGAATAGATGGTTTAGTTCCCCAGGCCAATTACCTTATAGCTCACTTTCCCATCGGTAACAATTTTCTCGTAGTATACCCCATCTTCAGAAACGTAGTACTGCTCCCCTTTAATAAATACCTCGCGGTACCCATCAGGTAGCTGGTCTACTATGTCCCCAACCTGCGGACCGCTATTGCTATCGGCTGCAATGTTATCGGTATTCAGCACCCCATCTTTTCCGGCAACCACATACACGGTTTTACCATTGGCATCCTGTACAGCATTGTAGTAAACGCCTTTATACTCATAAAAGGTTTGTCCGTTGATCACTACTTCTTTAGCATCTGAAGGAATGCTTGGCACCTGGGCACCTACCGGTGGCACTACTACTTTATAATTGTTGTCGTATTGCCTGTAAAACAAGCCCCCGGAATAATAAAACTGGTCTGCGCCAAAATAAAACGGATAATAACCATAAGGCAGAACATTGATGCTCAAACCCAGATATGGCCTGTAAAAGTTATAGTATCCATAATATGGCCTGCGGTAAGGCCTGAAGCCGGGTCGATATCCCGGACGCACAACCACAGGCGGCCGGCCAATATGTCCGTGTGAAGGAGTTGATGGTCTGGACGGCGTGCCCACACTTGGCCTGGACGGCCTGGAACCAGTACTACCTCCTGCTGAAGGTCGGCCACCACCACTTTGACCTCTTGAAGGCCTTTGGGCCAGCGCCTCATTCACCGTAAATGCGCTGATCAATACCATGCATCCGGCAATTATTGACAATTTAAAATTTGAAGTTTTCATTAGTACCAGGATTATTTTTCTACCATAACACTAAGACAACTGGCCAATGAAAAGGATTATTCAATTTCTTAAAACACATTAAAGCTTACAAATTGATGATAATTTATTGTTATTTTACCCGCCCTAAAAGGTTTTGATATGGAACAGTATGCCTTAATCACAGGTGCAAGTAAAGGTATTGGTAAATCCATGGCTATTGAGCTGGCCAGGTCCGGATATCAGCTCCTGTTGATCGCACGTTCCGAAACCAAACTGCGTATGCTCTCCGAATTGTTAAAAGAACAATTTCAGGTTAAAGTAAGTTATCTGGCTACCGACCTTTCTTTAACAGATTCAACCCAACTGGTGGCAGCCTGGTGCGCGCAGCAAACTGACCGGTTGTCGATACTGATCAACAATGCAGGCTTTGGTTTATGGGGCGATTTCGGGAACCTGGAACTCCATGAACAAATGGCTATGCTGAAATTAAATATCGATGCTGTCATTAGCCTGACTTATCATTTACTTCCCGTATTAAAACAACAGCAGCAAAGTTATATTTTAAATATTTCAAGTACTGCAGCCTATCAGGCGGTACCTACCCTGGCTTTATATGCCGCCAGCAAATCATTTGTCCTTTCGTATAGCCGGGCATTAAGGTATGAGCTTAAAAAAACAACAGTTTCGGTAAGTTGTCTTTGTCCGGGCCCTACCGACACCGGTTTTGCTAACCGCGCGGGCCTTGATGTCCTTGCAGATCTTGCCGAGAAATTTAACATGCAACCAGCAGTTGTAGCAAAGGCAGGATTAAAGGGAATGTTCAATAAGAAAGCTGAAATTATTCCCGGCTTCCTGAACAAACTATCAGCTTATGGTGCCCAATATTTACCTAAAGCCCTTATTGAACGGATTACAGCTGGTTTATACAAACGATAGAATTTATTTTCAAATAAATTTGTTTATAAAATTATTTTACTACTTTTGTAAAGTCTACTAAACAAGTAGACTTTATTTAAATGACTATAAGCAACCCAATCCATACCGCATTTACCATGCGAATGTGTCTTCCAAAAGGCATAGGTTGTTGCTGTTGTTGTTAATCAGGATCTCATCTACTGATCAATTACCTTTAACATCTGCCTACCTCCGCAGATGAACTCATTTAAACATTTTTAATTTTAAAATTTCCAGATCATGGGCAATTCCTATATCAAATTTGCTTTGGGCAATACGATTACTACTGAACAAAAATATTTTTTCAATAAAAACGGTTTTATTCATTTCAAAAACTTTATCGAACCGGAAACTGTAAAAGACATCATCAACGCCTCTTTAAAAGTACAAAAACAATGGCTTGAAGAACAGCGTGAGAAAGTAAATGGCATACCTATAAAATACGGTAAAGACCTGGACGGCTCGCCAATTGTACAGCGCTTTGCTTTTGTTAACCAGCACCACCGGTTGTTTGCAGAACTGGCAAAAGACCCCCGTTTTGAGGTATTGCTGGACCTTATTGGTCCCGGCGCCAGGTTAGGTACCGAAGAAAAGGACGGAATGGTATTGAACCACTATGTAAACGGGCATGAAAGTAAATTTACACAGATGGGTTGGCATACAGATGGCCTGCGTGATATTTTTCATGGCCAGAAATTAAACCCGATGCTCAATGTTGGCATACACCTGAGCAAACTAACACCAGAGCAGGGAGGTTTAAGGGTATTGCCTGGCACACATACACAGAGTTTATACCAGATGCTTTTCCGCAAAAAGTATTTTTTAGACAATAAGGCCGATGCAAATGAAATGGCAATTACACCCCAGGCGGGCGACCTGACCATACATGATGGCCGGCTCTGGCACCGTGTAGCACAATCGTCGGTTATTGGGGAAGAGAGCCGCAGAAGGGTGATCTATTTGCCGATTATTGCAGGTAAATATGAACCCAAGCACGAAAACAGCCCTACTGCCTTTTATCAGCGTTTTGCCGGATTAGTTAAATAAAGCTATGCTGATCGCACTAATTATAAGTTACCTGATCCGCTCGGGTAAGCTGGTTTTCCTGCAAAGAACTACACAACAGCTAAAGTTATTCGTAAAATTAAACACCAAAAGATTTTAAATAGCTGTTTAACAATAAGTTGAAATATAAACGACAAAAATAGTATACTTTATTTTTAAATACTACTAATTTAGTAGATTATATTTATATCTTAGCTAAAACTTTAGATCTTTTGGTATATATCTAAGTTTTGTTCATTAAGCCGGGCCGGATGGCCTGGCTTTAATTAACCATCTGTTGTTCAACACAGTGCATTACCGATAATTGTAAATGATGATCCAGCTTAACTATTTGGCTTTTGCCATTCCTGCTTTTTTTATTTTTCTTTTTTTAGAATATCAGCTTGCCATCAGGCTGAACAAGCTAAGTGTATTTAAGTATGAAGGTTCCATTTCCAATTTAAGTATTGGTATTGCCGAAAGGTTGCTCAATTTATTTATTTCTGCCAGTTTTTACAGCCTGTTTTACTGGGTATATAAAAACTATGCTTTATTTAACATTCCAAATACCTGGTGGGTATGGATATTGCTCATCCTTACCACCGATCTGGTCTGGTACTGGTATCACCGGCTGGGACATACCGTAAATTTTTTATGGGCCGCCCATATTGTGCACCATCAAAGTGAAGAGTTTAACCTTACCGTATCGGCAAGGATTACTGTTTTTCAAGCCCTGATCAGAAATATTTTCTGGTGCTTCATTCCACTACTGGGTTTTCAGCCGGCAATGGTCATCAGCATCCTGATAGTCCATGGTGCCTATTCTTTTTTCACCCATACCCAATTGATCGGAAAACTACCTTGGTTGGAGCAAATATTGATTACCCCCTCGTTGCATGGTGTCCATCATGCCAGCGATGAAAAATATTTAGACAAGAACTATGGCGATATTTTTGTATTCTGGGATAAATTGTTCGGAACTTTCCAGCAGGAAGAAGAGGCCCCCAGGTATGGGCTTACACACCCTATAAAAAGCTATAGTTTTTTATGGCAGCATTTTCATTATTACCTGGAAATGGCCGAGGCCTGCAGGCGCGCTGTGGGTTTTAAAGCTAAAATGCGTATCCTGTTCGGCAGTCCGGCTGCAATGGACCAGGATATCCGTCCGGCGCTCGAAAAAAAGTACCTTCAGCATAAACCTGTTTCGGCATACCGCTTTAAATTCAAAACCTATTTAGATCTTCAGCTTACACTTTGTATCGCATTGCTCACTTTCATTACAGCAGCTTATGGCAATCTGGGTTCAGACGACAAATCATTTATCGTTTGTTTCATTTTACTTACCTTAATCAATTGCGGTGCATTAATGGAACAAAAAAAATGGATCTATTACCTGGAATGTATCAGGTTAATTGTGCTTTTGGCCTTTATTTTCTGGAAGATGGATATTTTCGGACTGATTGTATTGCCGGCTGTTGCATTGATCGCCTTAGAAAGCACATTCAGGTTAAGCCATTTGTACCGCAGTTATGTGCTCAGGTATGAAAAGATATAAATTCATGCTACCTTTGCGGCATGAATAAAGAAGTTGCTGTCATTTTCGACATGGATGGTGTGATCTGCCATACCAATCCCTATCATTCCCTCGCTTTCCGTACATTTTTTTCAGGCCATAACCTTAACCCTACCGACGAGGAATTTGCACAGCATATGTACGGCAAAAGCAACAGCTACATTCTCAGTCATTTTTTTAAAAGACCTGTATCCGGAGATGAACTTTCGCAAATGGAACAGGAAAAAGAAGGCTTGTTCAGAAAAATTTATGAACCACATATAGAACCCATTGCAGGAATTGTAGCCTTCATAGCTGATTTAGCTCAGAATGGGGTAAAACTTGGTGTAGCAACCTCTGCCCCCTATGCCAATCTGGAGCTGATCCTTGGTAAGATCGACATCCGCGAACAGCTCGGCTCTATCCTGGCCAGCGAAGATGTTAAAAAACACAAACCCGATCCTGAAGTATACTTAAGTTCTGCCAAAAACCTGGGTGTTTTACCAGAAAACTGCCTCGTTTTTGAAGATTCCTTTTCCGGCGTTTCTGCCGCATTAAATGCGGGCATGAAAGTAGTTGGCGTACTCAGTTCACATTCCAAAGCAGAACTTCCCCCATGCAGCTTATACATCGAAGATTATACGGACCTGTCTTATGACAAGATCAGCAATCTGTTTAAATAGCTATACCTTTACGTTATGGAAAATGAAAACAGAAACCCTTATGTTCAATTTAACGGACAGATTTTGCAGGATTGGAAAGCCAATGGCGTAAGTTACATTAAACTGGTTGAACTGGATACAGACCTGCCCGTTAAGTTTTTTGAACTGATTCCCAATTCTGAAATTCCAGATGCCGGAGAAACCATCTACCATATTGATGCTGAAGACATCACCGAATTGCTTGAACCAATAAAAGGAGTAAAGTTTCTAGTGCATGAAATTTACCTGGAAGAAGAATGACCACCAAAGACCTAAACCCCGAAATTTTAAAAACCAAACAACATTTTGAGATCCTTGACGGATTAAGGGGTATAGCTGCCCTGGCCGTTGTGTTTTTCCATTTTATGGAAGTGGCTTATCGCCCTGAAAAGAACTTTATTGCACATGGTTTCCTGGCGGTCGACTTCTTTTTCTGCCTGTCGGGATTTGTGATTGCTTATGCCTATGACGACCGGATCGGAAAAATGGGAATCAAGGAGTTTTTTAAGTCCAGGCTGATCAGGCTACACCCCCTGGTGATCTTCGGTTCGGTTTTAGGTTTACTGGCATTTCTGTTCGACCCTTTTGGCGGTAGCCCGGAACTCTATAGCACAGGAAAAATTTTCCTGATTTTTCTGTGTTCCATCCTGCTCATTCCCTACCCTGTAATTACCGAACGTTTTTTTAACCTGTTCGGCTTAAATGCCCCTGCCTGGTCCTTATTCTGGGAGTACATAGCCAATATTGTTTATGCCTTTATTCTTTGCAGGCTCAGCCGCCGCTATCTGCTGATACTCACCATACTTGCTGCAGTAATGCTTTGTTTTGTGAGCCATCGTGCCGGTGGTTCTTTAATGGGCGGATGGGCAGGCGAAAATTTCTGGGATGGGGGTGCAAGAATTTCCTATTCCTTTTTAGCGGGAATGCTCGTCTACCGCTCCAATTGGATCATTAAATCAAAACTCGGTTTTGCAGGCCTTTCGGTACTGTTGTTGCTCGCTTTTCTCCTGCCATTTAACCAATGGAACTGGTTAAATGAACCCATGGTGGTAATACTTTATTTCCCTTTACTGGTTGCCCTGGGTGCAGGTGCAAACCTTAAAGCAAGCCTTAAAAAATTGTGTGCATTCTTCGGAAAAATATCTTATCCGCTGTACATGACATATTATGCAGCCATATGGATGTTCTTCAACTATTACACCAGTCACAAACCCGGAACACCACAATTAACACTCGTTATTGCAGCGGGGATGATTCTTTTGCTTGGATTTGCCTATCTGGTGATGGTAGTTTATGATACTCCTGTCAGGAAATATTTAACGAGTAAAAGGAAACCAGCTTAAGCAATCCGGACCACTAACTTTCCGCGCACGCCATGGGCCTCTATCTCCTGGTGGGCCTGGACGATACTTTCCATTGGCCAAACTTTTTCAACCGATACTTTTAATTGGCCGGCTGCCAGCAAGTCCGAGATTTCCTGTAATTGTTCCTTTTTAGGCTCCATCATAAACCATATTAACGATACCCCACGCTCCTGTGCATACTGAATGGCCTTAGGATCGTCTTTTGTAGATGAGGGTAAACAGACAACTGTTCCGCCGGGCTTAACACACTGAATGGACCGGTACAAAATTTCGCCACCCATGGTATCTAATACTGCATCAAGATCTTTCACAACCTCTTCAAACCGCTCATTTTTATAATCAATTGCCTGATCTGCACCAAGACTTTTTATAAAACCGATATTCCTGCCTGAAGCTGTCCCGCTAACAACAGCACCCGCTATCCTGGCCAACTGTACAGCCAGATGGCCAACGCCACCGGCTGCAGACTGGACTAAAACATGCTGTCCGGACCTGATTTTAAGGTGCTCATGAATGGCCTGATAGGCCGTAAGTGCGGCCAAAGAAACTGCCGCAGCTTCTTCAAAAGTAATATTTTCCGGTTTTTTTACAATGAGGTTAGGGCTGGCAGCCACGTACTCGGCATAAGTTTGAGCTGCACAGCCAAAAACAGCGTCCCCTACCTTAAATCCCTGCACATTTTTACCGGTCAGCTCAATTACCCCACTTACATCCTTACCTAAAACTGCTGGCAGCTGAAGTGTTTTAGAAGATCTGTGTGCTCCGGATCTGATCTTTGTATCCACAGGATTAATCCCTGCAGCTTTTACCCTGATCAATACCTGATCGTCGATGATCTGAGGTTTCTCTATTTCGGAAATCTCCAGTTTATCCGCAGCTCCAAACTCTTTTATAACAATTGCTTTCATAAATCTTCCTGTCTAATTTTTCCCTATGGCAAAATACTAAAAACTGCGGGCTTATTTCACCCGCAGTTCTGAAATCAGACAATTCCTTCTACGCCGATTTGCGCTCTTGCCTGTTTGGCAGCTGCCACCATGTTTTCCAGTGCAGCTTTGGTTTCCGGCCATTTACGTGTTTTAAGTCCGCAATCCGGGTTTACCCAAAGGTTACGCACAGGCAGCAAATCCGCTGCTTTTGCCAAAAGTGACGCCATTTCTTCTATACCTGGCACACGTGGTGAGTGGATATCGTATACCCCAGGACCTATTTCATTCGGATACTCAAAATGGGCAAAGGCTTGCAGCAGTTCCATCTGAGAACGCGAAGTTTCAATGGTGATCACATCGGCATCCATAGCCGCGATATGTTCAATGATGTTATTGAACTCGCTATAGCACATGTGCGTATGGATCTGTGTTTTATCCTGTACGCCACTGGCAGTAATGCGGAAAGCTTTCACTGCCCAGTCCAGGTAATGCGGGTGCTTTGCCTTTCTCAATGGCAGTCCCTCACGGATAGCTGCCTCATCGATCTGGATAATCCCGATACCAGCTTCTTCCAAAGCTACAACCTCATCGCGGATGGCAAAAGCGATCTGGTTGGTAGTTATATCTCTAGGCTGATCGTCGCGCACAAATGACCATTGCAAAATTGTTACCGGACCGGTCAGCATACCTTTCATTGGTTTGTCAGTCTGGGCAGCAGCAAATTTGCTCCAGCGTACCGTCATGTCTGCCGGACGGCTCACATCACCATAAATAACAGGTGGTTTTACACAACGGCTGCCATAACTCTGCACCCATCCGTTTTTGGTAAACAGGAAACCATCCAGCTGCTCGCCGAAATATTCTACCATGTCATTGCGCTCAAACTCGCCATGTACCAGTACGTCCAGACCAATTTCTTCCTGCCAACGGATGGCCTCAACAGTTGCCTGCGCTATCGCCTGATCATATTGTTCCTGGCTTAAGTCACCTTTTTTGAATTTCGCACGCAATTGACGGATATCATCAGTTTGGGGGAATGAACCGATGGTAGTTGTTGGGAATGCAGGAAAATTAAAACGCTCCTGGTGTAAGCGCTGGCGTACAGGAAATGCACTTTGACGGGTCGCGTCAGCATCACTGATTGTCGCAATACGGTTTTTAACATCTTGTTTGTGCACCTTTTTTGAGTTACGCCTGCTTTCGATGGCGGCTTTGTTGGCTTCCAGTAAAGTCGTATTGCCTTCGGCAATCTGGCGGATTTCGTTTACTTCAGTCAATTTTTGTTTGGCAAATGCCATCCAGTTTTTGATCTCAGGATCAATTGCCGTTTCCAGATCCAGATCGATCGGGCTATGCAATAATGAGCAGGAAGGTGCGATGATCAGCCTGTCTGCTCCAAGTTTTTCAATAGCCTTATTGATCAGGCTTAAAGACTTTTCATAGTCGTTCTTCCAAACATTGCGTCCGTCTACTACACCCAAAGAAAGTTGCAGGCTGTCCGGAATCAGTGCAAGCACTTCATCCAGTTGCTCAGGTGCACGTACCAAATCTATATGAAGTGCAGTAACAGGAAGGCTTAGGGCCAGTCCGGTGTTGTCCAGCAAGGCTTCAAAATAGGTAGCAAGCAATATTTTAACACTACTTACACGATTGGATATAGCACGGTAAGCATAATCAAATGCTTCTTTCTCTTTTTTCGAAAGGTCGAGTACCAGGCAGGGCTCGTCCAGCTGGATCCATTTAGCGCCCTGTTGTCTAAGGCGATTGATGATGTCCACATATACAGGCACCAATTTTTTAATCAGGTCTATGCGTTCAAATCCCTGTTCCTTTTCTTTGCCTTGTAAAAGGTAGCTTACAGGACCTAAAAGTACTGGCTTGGCCTTTTCACCGAGCTGCAGCTTTGCCGTATTGTATTCGCTAAAAATGTTCTCATTAAAAATCCTGAACTCCTGATTAGCGGTAAATTCCGGCACGATATAATGGTAGTTGGTATCCAGCCATTTGGTCATTTCCATAGCGGTAATGTCCAGACCATCTTTCTGATAGCCACGGGCCATAGCAAAATAAAGGTCAATTTCATTATTGGTCTTTACCTTTGAAAGTACCGGCGAATATCGCTGAGGAATAACGCCCAACAGCAGGCTGGTATCCAATACCTGGTCGTAAAAGCTAAAATCATTACAAGGGATCAGGTCAATCCCTGCATCGAGTTGGGTCTGCCAGTTATCCTGCTTGATTTTACGGGCAATCCCGTTTAGTTCATCCTGACCAATTTTACCGGCCCAATACTGTTCACAGGCTTTTTTTAGTTGTCTTTGGTTACCAATTCGCGGGTAGCCGAGATTTTGTGTTAACATTTTTTAAAAGATTTAATTAGAACTTCAAATTGCTTTTTCGCGAAAGCATTACTGACAGTGGACATTATTCCGACGGACTAAATTCCTTACAAATGTATATATGAAGATTATAAATCTTAACAAACTAAATAAATAAGCATAAATAACTTTTTTAACAATAAAATAAAGCATAATATGCTTTTAAGTTGTTACTTTTACGATGATTAAGGAAAATTATGCTAATGGAAGAATTGGATGAAACAGATTTGTTGCTGCTGAAGATATTGGGCGACAATTCAAACTACACGGTTAAAGAGCTTGCCGCTAAGGTAAACCTCTCCACATCACCTGTTTTTGAGCGGATAAAAAGACTGGAAAGCACAGGCTATATCAAAAAGTATATAGCCATACTTGATGCTGAAAAATTTAACCAGGGATTTATTGTTTTTTGTAACATAAAACTCAAACAGCACGACAGAAAAATAGGTCATAAGTTTGTAGAAGATATTTTAAAGATCGATGAAGTAGTAGAGTGTTACAATATTTCCGGCGATTTTGACTTTATATTAAAGGTTTACGCAAAGGATATGAAGCACTACCAGGACTTCGTTTTCAACAAACTGGGATCTGTTAAAAGTATAGGAAGTACCCACAGTACTTTTGCCATGGCAGAGATTAAGAATTCCTATAACATTAATTTTTAAAAGGGTACACGATCGGCCGGGACAATCTTTGGACGTAGTTACCATATAGTTGCCTCATACTTGCTTCAATTGTGGGTATGTTAAATAGGCTACCTTATTACGTTACATCATTCTTTGGCAACAAGATTCCGGAAATTTATAACGCTCTGGGCCACATCCTGACTATTGCTTTGCCAGTTGTACTCGTACTCTGCAGAAATAGCCCCTTTAAAATTTTGCCTTTTCAACTCAGCAATTACACCAGCTATATTGCCGACACCTTCTCCCCAGTGTACATCATGTCCAGCCTTTCCTTTGATGTTAAGGTCTTTCATATGGGAATGCAGCACATGGCCTTCCAGTTTCTTAAGACAATCAACCGGATCCAGCCCCGAACGTACCCAATGGCCTATATCAGCACATGCCCCAATACGTTTGCTCTGGCCTTTAATGGCATTCAATATAACATCAGGATTCCAATAATGCGAGGGATTGGGATGGTTGTGAATGGCCAGATTGATCAGATATTTGTCAGTCAATTTTGAAAGCAAGGGCATATATTGTTCATTTGGCTCAGATGTTATGGTTTCAATACCCATTGCTTTACAGAAATCAAATAGTTTAATCCATTCGTCCTCGCTTTTTGGGCTAACCACACCAAATGCTATAATTTTTACATGGTTTGCTTTCAGCATTTCCAAAACTGCTTTCCTTTTAGCCTCATCCATATCCGGCCCCATTTTCCCTTCAATACCCCCACCAATCTGCTGACCAGCAAATGCTTCCACATAGCTTAATTTACAGCTGTCAATTTTTTTTAAGGCTTGAGCAAAAGTATACAGCTTAAAGGTATAGGCCTGCGCACCGAGTTTCCAACCCAATTTAGCTTCCGGATTATTTTTAGACACCGAAGCCGTATTGCCTGATTTTATACTTTTACAATTGCTCAAAATCAATATTAAACTTATTCCTGTAAGGACTTTAATGCCTATTTTCATAATTTGGTTATACGATGCAAAATTAATTTCTGAAAAATAGCAATAATTTATTGCTATATACATTTTAAATTCCAGGCTATAGTGCCTGGATTTCTTCAATTGAAAGCTTAGTGATTTTAGCAATAAATTCTGTAGCTAATCCTTCTTTTTTAAGTTCAAGAGCAATTTCCATTGCTTCTTCATAACGACCTTTAATTTCTCCTCTACGATATAAAATGTCTTTTTCTTCTTTAAATATTTTTCCTACCAGTGCCATATCTTTAATTGCTTTTTTATTTAAATTACGTAATTGCAAAAGTATCCGTAGCTGCCTAAAATAACGCCCTTGTTCTAATGTAGAAGTATGGGTTTCTATTTCCTGAACAACCTGTGCCAATACACTTTCTGTGCTTTCTGATGCTAAATTACTTAAAATTGCCAGCATTTTCTCCTCAACCAAATCTGATTTTAAGAACAGTTTATAGTTTACAGCAGAGAGCTCTGTTAAGTTGTAGCGGAATCGGAAATCCTTAGTTGTGATAGAAGTGGCCATATTTGCTTTGGCAGGGCCAATGTAAATTACGAACTGTTTAACGGGCAACTTATGTTTTCTTTGCAACATGATGCTATACTCTGCCATACGAAAAGCCATTTCCGGATAATTATCCGTTTGGTATTCTACATGCAGCACATATCTGTTGCCCTTGTTATCCCTAACCTTCTTTAGTAAATCTGTTTTTCTTTCTTTGGTAAATTGTACATCATCGGCAAGTTCTTCAACAGTATTGACGTTTAAATGAAGGACGTGTTTAATTATACCAGGTAGGGTATTGTGCATGTTTTCCCTAAAAATCTTGTCGTATTTGCTTCCTTGTACAGGGTGGTTGATTTCTTCCGGCATTTTAAGTTTTTGATAATACAAAGCTACGCTGGAGAAAGTTGAGGAACATACCTTGACCGAAATTCAGCTAAATTCACGGTTTTTAGCAGAGATGACGCAATAAAATATGTTTTGAACTTAAGTTGACTATGGAGAACCGAATGTTGTTTGGCAGTCTCAGTTTTATTCTGAATATCAAGGTGATATAAAACTCGCACCATTGGTGCGAGAAATTAGCTGGAGTAAGCATCGTATAATTTTAAGCAAGTGTAAAGACAACTAGCAGCGTGAATTCTACATCAAAGCCACCAAAACGGAGAAGGAGCTGGAGATGTTTGTAATCAGTGAGGTAGATGAGTAATGTTTTTCAGCAACATTAAAATAGTTGTCCAATAAATTTAAAATTTATATATTTTATCAATGAAAATACTTATCAAATATTGGTTTATATTATTAATCTTCTCAGTCACTACCCAGAGTGCCGTTTCCCAGTCTAAAAATGACCGCTATGTCAAGATCACCACTCGTTATGGTGAGTACATTGTAAGATTGTATAATGAAACTCCGATCCATAAAGATAATTTTCTGAAACTTGTAAAGGCTAAATACTTCGACAAAACGACCTTCAACAGGGTGATCAAGGGATTTGTAATACAAGGTGGTGATACAGATGCACAATATGTGAACAAAGAAACCCTGGGGCCTTTGCAAAAGTGGCTACCAGCAGAGTTTCATGATTCTCTTTTTCATAAAAGAGGTGTATTGGCAATGGGGAGGGATGATAATCGGGAGAAGGCTTCTTTCAGTACACAGTTCTATATTGTAGACGGGAAAACATGGACAGATAAAGAGTTGGATGAGGTAGAAAAAAAAGCGCTATCTGGATATAAAATACCTGCAAGGCAAAGGGAGATTTACAAGACTATAGGCGGCACGCCTTTTTTAGACCACAACTATACGGTTTTTGGAGAGATCGTAAAGGGCAGTGAGCTAATAGATAAACTAGTGGCAGTAAAGATATCAAAAGATGACAGTCCTGCTGAGCCAATTGAGATGAAAATCACGGTGCTTAGAAAACCAGACTTAAGAAATTAACGCAATCAGCATCATCCAGCTTAACGCTCTCTATTATATCGTTTGACGGGTATTTGAACCTGGTTATGTATAGCTAATACCTTGTGTGTAACCGCTACACTAAGTGAATAATTACCGGATAGCTTGTATTTAGTTATTAAAATTATCGGTAAATTTACACTATAAGGGAAACCAATGACAACTTATAGTTCATATACTGACCAGGAACTCACCGCTTTTTTAAGGGAAGATGACGAGCATGCATATACGGAAATATACAGCCGTCACTGGAAGTTTTTGTTTCAGGCTGCTTACAAGGCCAATCGCAATAAGGAAGACAGTTATGATGTTTGTCAGAGTGTATTTCTTTGGATTTGGGAAAACAGGGCTCAAATCAGGCCGGCAACTAACCTGAAAGGTTATCTGTATACGGCTGCTAAATATAAGATCGCGAACATGATCAGGAATGGTAAGTACAGAGCGGGTCTGTTTGAAGATCTTGAAGTGCTAGATAAACGTAGCTATGAGACAAATGAACTGGAAATAAAGGAACTTGAAAACTTCATTTCACAGTTGATCGATGAGTTACCTGATAAATGCAGAGAGGTATTTCTGCTTAGCAGAACTGAACACCTTACCCATAAGCAGATAGCCGAGCGGCTGGGCATTGGTGAAAAGACTGTGGATGCGCATATTGCTAAGGCGCTTCAGAAATTGCGGGTGCCATTGGGCAGGTTGGCAAGTATTTTTTTGATGGTTTAGGCTTGTGTGTTTTGATATTCTTCTAAAGGTTTGTTCAAGAGCCTTTTGTCTGCCTTTTCTGAAACTGCTGTTGTAAACGCGAAAATTGGGGTCTTTCTAATTGATCGTGCGATTACAATAAAAATTGGATAGCGGTCAATTCCCGGCCTAGCCTTTGAACGCCTTGTAAAATGCGTTTGGTTTGATTCTGCGATGGCTTTTTGAAACCGTTGATGTATTGAGATAATAAACTTTGGCTCATTCCAATGCGTTGACTTAGCGCCTTTGCATTGATAACCTTGTAAAATTCAAAGAAACTTGGTAAATCTTCGCAACGTTTCCTTCAATTTGAACTGTTGCATTTTTTGCAGTGTTAGATCACTTCTTCAATAAAAAATTATTTCACTGATTTACAGTGATTTAAATATTATTTAACATTTTCTTTACGTCAGGAGTAGGTGTACTGCCACGTTCATGTGCTATGTATTATATAAGGCTAGAAATAAGATGACACAGCAAGAACTAAATGATTTGATTGATAAAGTAAATAACGGGACTGCGACCGATAAGGAACTGGGCTTGTATACAAGGTATCTCAATAACATCACTTCGGGTGATGAGGCCTGGGATGTACAAGAACTGGGTACTGAAGAAAGTGTTAAGAATGAGCTGCAAAACAGGATAGAATTGATCAGAAAGCCTGTTGGAGTTAAAAAAGTCAGCTTATGGCCTCGCATTATTGGCGTAGCTGCTGCGGTAGCAGTTATAGTTTTAGGCATATGGTTCTTCTCCCCTCCCCGTCATCTAGAAGGAAGCGCAGCGACGAGAAACCTAATAAACGATATAGCCCCTGGTAAAAATACCGCAACCCTTACCCTTGCCAATGGTAAAACTATAATCCTGAGTGATGTTAAAACCGGGGTAATTGTTGGTGCGAATAAGCTAAGCTACAATGATGGTACTGCGGTGGAACGAGAGGAGTCGGGCCAAGGCCGGGAGGACGTGGTAATGAGTACCCCACGTGGTGGAACCTACCAGATTACCCTACCCGATGGTAGCCGCGCCTGGTTAAACGCCGATACAAAAATTTCTTTCCCTTCACAATTTATTGGTAAGGAACGCAAAATTTTGTTAATAAATGGAGAGGTCTATTTTGAGGTGGCTAAAAATAAAGAAAAGCCTTTTATAGTAGTAACAGATAAACAAGAAGTAGAAGTACTGGGTACGCATTTTAATATCAGCAGCTATGCGGATGAAGCTGCAATTAAAACGACATTAATTGAAGGAAGTGTAAAGGTATCGTCGTTTGGACAGCGCACAACGCGGAGCGCGCCTGGCGAAGCCGTCATCTTACACCCCAACCAGCAATCCCTTGTTACAGATAACAAGGAGATAAAGGTAGTACCAGCAGACGTAAGCGAAGCAATTGCCTGGAAGAATGGGGATTTTGTATTTAAGGAAGAGCCGCTGGAAAGTATACTGCGCAGGGTAGCCAGATGGTATGATATAGATGTGGTGTACGAAGATCAGATTAATGAAAGGTTTACAGGTACCGTATCCAGAAATAAAAAGATAAGTGAGGTGCTTTATATGCTTGAAAGAGCTAAAGGGGTACATTTTAGGATAGAAGGAAAAAAAGTTACTGTTAGTAGGTAATGAGATAATTAACTGATTTATTCACCTTAAAAAAAAGCAGAAGGATGAGATTCTACGACATTGGTAATCCGTAAAAAGGATATCAAAAAATAACCAGACCTTATGGATAAGACCTGGTTAAAGCTGGCATAAGCCAATAAAAAATTATCAACTGTTTTAACCGCAGTAAACCTGTTCCGTGGAAAGAGTAAGGCAAACTGCATAGTACCAACCTAAACAAATGTACGATATTAAACCACGAAATGGTATGCCTATATGGCTATACCATAAAATATTGCTGATTATGCGACTAACCACCGTATTGCTAATGGCATCCCTGATACAGGTAAGTGCATCCACCCTGGCCCAGAAAATTACGCTGTCTGAAAAAAACGTCCCATTGGTAAAGGTATTTGAGCAGATCAGAGCGCAGAGCGGATTTGATTTTATGTTTAATTCTGCTACCCTTAAAGATGCAAAGCAGGTAACCATAACTGTTAAAAATGAAGAATTAAAGCAAGTACTGGACAAAATTTTTGATCGCCAGCCCTTGACCTATGAAATTGCCGGTAAATCTGTTATAGTTTCTAAAAGAGAACCATCCTTATTTGACAAGCTCGGTTCCGTCATCCAGAACATCGTGAGAGATTTTACTGTAAAGGGTCGTGTTACAGATCAGGATGGGAAATCACTCCCAAACGCAAGTATCCGAGTAAAAGGGAAAAATGCTGTTACGAATACTAACCAGAATGGAGAGTTTGAAGTTAAGGATGTAGCTGATGATGCGGTTTTACAGGTGAGTTATGTAGGATATAAGACCTTGGAGATTCCGGTTAAAGGGGCAGTGATGCCATTGGAGATTAAATTGAATGTGGCGACTGGGGAGTTGGAGGAGGTGAATGTGAGTTATAATACCGGCTACCAGACCTTACCTAAAGAAAGGGCAACTGGCTCCTTTACTATAATTGATAATAAAACACTGAACCAGCAGGCAGGAACAAATATTTTGAAAAGGCTGGAGGGGGTAACCAATGGACTTCAGTTTATAAATAAACAGGACCGGAACAAGAAATTGGGATTGGCCATTCGTGGTTTTAGTAGCATAAATGGTCCGCTTGACCCCTTAATCGTTTTAGACGGCTTTATATATGAAGGGAATATTGAAAATATAAATCCGAATGATGTTGAAAACATCACCATACTAAAAGATGCGGCAGCAGCATCGATTTGGGGTGCCCGGGCCGGAAATGGTGTTATTGTAATTAGTACGGTTAAAGGAAGGCTAAACCAAAAACTACAGATTAGAGCAAGTGCAAACGTTTTGGTAAGTGAAAAACCTGATCTGTATGCTATACCGCAATTATCCAGTCAAGACTATGTGTCTGTTGAAGAATTTCTATTTAATAAGGGGTATTTTAATAGCGCTATTGCTACTCCATATATGCCACTTACACCAGCAGTAGAGATTCTCAATAAACGGAAGCTTAAACTGATCTCAGCAGCTGATTCGGCAAAACTGATCCAGGAACTTGCGGCAACTGACAGCAGGAAAGATTACCTTAAATATTTTTATACTAAGGCCCTTACCCAGCAATATGCCACTAATATAAGAGGCGGTTCTACCAGTAATGCTTATACCTTTGCTGTTGGCTATGATAGGGTACTGGGACAAATCTATGAGCGATTTGACAAACTAAACATACGTCTGAACAATGTTTATCAACCATTTAAAAACCTAAGCATCAATACGGGCCTGTATTATACAAATACCAAAGGGACTTCAGGAAGGCTGAATAGTTTTCAAAGCATTGCCATCAATTCCAGAACTGTCCCTTACTTAAAGTTTGCGGATGAGAATGGTAATGCAATAGCTGTGAATTCAAAATATAGGGGAAGTTATACTGATACAGCAGGAGTAGGAAAACTTTTAGACTGGAAGTATTACCCGCTTGATGAACATAAATATACCGACAACAACGTTGCACTACAGGAATACAATGTAAACCTGGGGTTGCAATACCGGTTTTGGAAAGGATTTAATTTTGAGGCCACCTACCAATACCAGAAACAACAGATAGAAAGCAACAATATAAGTGGCGTAAACAGTTTTGCTGCCCGCGATTACATTAATACCTTTTCGCAGCTAAACCGTACAACGGGCGTAGTAAAATACAATGTACCTGTAGGCGATATCTTTCGTATAGGACTGGCTACGCTAAAATCGTATACCCTTAGGGGTCAGCTCAACTATAACGGAAGCTGGGGCATCCATGAACTGAACGGAATTTTAGGGGCAGAAAGCAGGGAAGCTATAAACACAGGCAACAGCTCTACATTGTATGGATATAAAGCTGATCCACTATCTTATGCTAATGTTGATTTTGTGAATTCTTTTCCAACCTTTGTTACTGGTGCTGCAAGAACTATAGATGGTACGCCGGTAATCACTGATCTGAATAACCGTGCTGCATCCCTGTATACCAATGTCGCCTACACGTTACTTGGCAAATACACCGCTTCTCTAAGTGCCAGAAAAGATGGGTCCAATATCTTTGGCGTTAATACCAATGATAAATGGAAGCCTTTGTGGAGTACGGGCCTGGCCTGGAAGGTCTCAAAAGAAGATTTTTTTAATTTTCCCTGGATGTCTTACCTTAACCTGCGGGCTACTTATGGTCATAGCGGTAATGTAGACCTGAGCCGCTCGGCCCTTGCCGTCGCGAGTTATGGAACCAATACCGTCAGCAACTTACCTTATGCCAGGGTATCTGTATTAAATAATCCGGAATTACGTTGGGAACAGGTTGCCATGTTCAATACAGGAATTGATTTTGCATTAAAGGGCGACCGGATTACCGGATCAGTTGAGTATTATAAAAAGAAAGGAACAGGCCTGTATGGGCCAGCACCATTTGATTATACTGCCGGAGGGAGCAATACTATTACTAAAAATGTAGCCAATATTAAAGGCGAGGGTGTAGAGGTTAGCCTAACAGCTACTCCTGTTGACAGGGAATTAAGATGGAGCACCAGCCTGATTTTCAATTATTCAGATACCAAAGTATCTGAATATTTTTCAGCCCAATCCAAACAGCTTTCTTCTGTGTTGGGTGGTGGCAATGTCATAACTCCGGTAATAGGTAAATCTTTGTATTCAATTGCAGCCTACAAATGGGGTGGCCTTGATGCGGCAGGCAGGCCACAAGGGTATTTAGACGGTAAAATCAGCATCGATTATCCACGCATAATTGACGAGGCAACACTTAAAGGTGCGGATGGAAATATTGTGTATGTGGGCTCTGCAGCGCCATTCTACACAGGCTCATTCATCAATTCCTTTTCTTTTCGGCAGATAACGCTGTCCTTTAACCTGAACTACAAATTTGATTATTATTTCAGGAGGCCGGCATTATCTTATACTGCATTGATTGCCGGTGGGCCCGGACATCCTGATTATGCAAAACGCTGGCAGCAGCCAGGCGATGAATTGCATACCAATGTGCCTGCTTTTATTTATCCCAATAATGCGCAAAGTACAGGCTTCTACCTGAACTCTGAAGTTAATGCACTAAAAGCCGATCATGTAAGGCTGCAATATGTATCCTTAAGCTATTCCCTCAATAAAGAACAGATGAAGAAACTACCATTCAGGGATATACAGCTTGGCCTGAATATGTCCAACTGCGGGATCATATGGCGCGCCAATAACGAGGCCCTTGACCCGGATAACGCGGGCCTTATACCTCCGGTAAAGGTTTATGCAATAGGTTTTACAGCTAATTTTTAATGGTTTAACAGGCATTACTAAATATTATAGATCATGTATCATTTAAATAGAAATGGAAGAGTCTTAAAGTCAGTTGGCTTTATACTAATTGTTATGCTAGGCTTCTCCTGCAAGAAATTTTTAGACGAAAAACCAGACAAAAAACTGGTAACACCAACAACACTGGCGGATTTGCAGGCTTTGCTTGACGATGCCACCATAATGAATATCGAAAAAACCAGTTCCTCAATTGAAGTGTCAGCAGATGATTATTTTTACCCATTTGCCAATTATAATGCCCTTGAAACAGAAGAACAGGGGCAATACCGCTGGCAGCAGATTGCTTATAACTATATAAACGACTGGAGTAACGGGTACCGTCCGGTTTACAATTCAAATTTATGCCTGGAGCTGCTCGGGAAAATTAACAAAGGACAGGCTGACGCTGCCAAATGGGACAATGTAAAGGGATCTGCATTGTTTTACAGGGCCTACTATTTCCTGAATTTAGTCTGGGCATTTTCAAAAGTATACAACGGGCAAACTATGGATAAGGACCTAGGCATTGTCCTCAGGTTAGTGTCAGATTATAATGTGCCATCGGTTAGGGTCAGTGTTAAGTCTTCTTATGAACGAATATTGTCAGATGCGAACGAATCGGTCAAATACCTGCCCAATTTACCACAACATGCCTACAGGCCATCAAAAGCAGCGGCTTACGGCTTGCTGGCCAGGACATACTTGTCTATGGGTAAATATGACAGCACTTATAAATACGCTAATCTTTGCCTGCAATTGAAAAGCGACTTAATGGATTATAATTCAGACCCATCGATAGCAGGTTTAACAAGCGGTACACCATTTGCAAAATTTAACAGCGAAACTATATTTTATTCTGAAATGAATTCTCAGTATGGGGCTATTGCTGCTTTCCGGGGGCGTGTAGATTCCGTTCTTTACGCATCGTATGCTACAGGTGATTTGAGGAAAATTGGATTTTTCCTCTCGGCGACCCCTTATCAGCGCTTTAAAGGCAGTTACTCCAAAAACCAAACGCTTTGGTTTAGCGGAATTGCAACCGACGAGATGTTCCTGACAAGGGCTGAGTGTTATGCCAGGATGGATAACAAAGATGGTGCTCTTGGCGATCTGAATACCTTACTTAAAAAAAGATGGGCAACAGGTACTTTCGTGCCTTTAACTGCTAACACAGCCGTGGAAGCACTGCAACTGGTATTGTTGGAACGAAGAAAGGAACTTTTATTTAGAGGGTTACGATGGATTGACATTAAGCGCTTAAACCGGGATGGGGCTAACCTAACATTAAAGCGGTTGATAAATGGGGTTGTCTATACCCTGCCGCCTGATGATAACCGGTATGCTTTACCGTTACCAAAAGATATTATTGATTTGACAGGGATGCCACAAAACCCGCAATAAGTAAAAGACCACATTTATGAGACCAATTATATTTTTCATCTGGCTGTTGTTTACAGGTATGATAGGCTATGCCCAAATTACCAAAATCAGACCCTTAAAAATAGGTGATACCGTTCCAGATATTGCTTTTAAGATGGTCAATTATGAAAAAGCCACCGCCAGGTTATCGGATTTTAAAGGTAAATTGATTATACTGGATTTTTGGGCCACACACTGTGCACCCTGCATTAAAGCAATGGGGAAATTTGAGTCTTTACAGTCGAAGTTTAAAGCGGCGGTACAGATTATCCTATTGAATGAAAAAACAGGCGATACAGAAGCCAAAGTAATCTCATTTTTTGAAAACAGGAGAAAAAAGGGCTACGTTACCACATTGCCTTCATCCATAATACTTAGTGACGCCAGCGCACTATTTCCACATGAAGCAATACCTCACTGTATTGTAATAAAAGATAATGTTGTTATGGCAATTACTTCGGGTGAAACGATTACTGAATCAATGATTGAGAAATATTTGAAAGGAAATAAATTGGATCTTCCTTTAAAAATTGATTTTTTCGCAGATCGGTTATTGGTAACAAATAAAGATTTAATTATTGATGATTACAGTAACCATGTTTTTTTTAGAAAAAGATATACAGATGGATTAAGCGGCGGGCTCAAAATACGTATGGTTGAGGGTATTTTACGTGGCGTAAGTTTTCGGAATGTTAAACTAGAGGAGATGTATGGGGCAGTGTTAAGAGGGTTAAGGCCAGATATATGGAATGTTGGAAGGCTTATTTGGAGTACACCTTCCAACACCATGCCACAGGAAATGGATATCATCTGTACTTATGACCTTGTGGTACCTAAAACGGCGAGCAGACATGTTTATAGTTACGCCTTAGAGGATTTAAACAGATATGCCGGCTATACTTGTAAGATTGAAAAGAGGTTAACAGCATGTTATATTCTAAAAATCAGGGATAAAAAGAACGTTACTGTTTCCAGGGTTATTGATGATAAAGGAGAAATGATACTTTCTGAGGATGGAAAAATAAGAAACTATATCAATGAAGATATAGATAGACTGGTATTTAGGTTACCAAAAGATTTAATGAATATACCAGTTGTAAATGAAACTGGATTTACAAAAAAAATAGATTATTATCTACCTCTTGTGATTAAGGATTTTAATTCATTGCGGCAGTCATTGAACGATCAGGGTTTTGATTTGATTGAGGCTGAAAGAGAGATAGAAATGTTTGTGATCAGTGAAGCTGAGGATTAGTTAGAATTAACGCTCTCTATTATATCGTTTGACGGGTGTTTGGACCAGGTTTTGGATAGCTAAAACCCTGTGTGTAACCACTACACTAAGTGAATAATTACCGAATAATTTGTGTTTAGTTGTTAAAATTATCGGTAAATTTACATCTATAAGGGAAACCGATGACAACTTATGGTTCATATACCGATCTGGAACTGGCAGCTTTGCTAAGAGGCGGGGACCAATATGCTTTTTCCGAAATATATGACAGGTATATGCCTTTGCTTTTGCGTCATGCAGTAGATATGCTGCATGATGAGGATCAGGCGCAGGATGTAGTTCAGGATATTTTTCAGATGTTGTGGGAAAAGGCAGGCGAACTGGAAATACATACCTCTTTTTCTGCTTTTCTGTATAAGGCTACAAGGTTCAGGGTACTTAAGCAAATCAGGCACAGTAAAATTGCAAGTCAATATACCGAGCTGGTAAAAACCGAATTCGAAAAAGGGGTAGCAAGTACTGATGAGGCGATTGATGAAAAAGAGCTAGCTATTAAAATTGAAAAGGGCCTGGCAAAGCTTCCGGCAAAAATGAGGGAAGTTTTTGAACTGAGCAGAATGCAGGATCTGTCGCATAAAGAGATTGCAAAGCAACTTCATTTATCAGACCATACGGTAAAGCGTCAGGTAAGTAATGCCCTTAAGATCATGCGTGAGAGCCTGAATAAAGGCCTTTCGTTATTTATTTAACTTTGATTTTCCTTTAATTAGAGATCCTGTCAAGCTCATCTTTTAAATCACTAGCGGAGTAATTGATAAAAGAAACACCATAATCGCCAAGTAACTCAGCAAAGGTACGCTTGGTTAATCTGGCCATATCAGCAGCCTGACCAAGAGAAAGTTTACCAGACTCATATAATTTAGCAGCAATGAACCTTACAGTGTCGTTTTGATACTCTGCTAAACTATCAGGAACTTCTAATGTTATAGTTGTCATTTTTGTAATTATATGTTTTTGTAAAGATACTAATTTTAGCACAAATTTATCATACCACCAAATTTGACGACGAGCCATCGTAAGATGTAAATTACGTCGCGGTGGCTCGGCAAGATCAGTTTGAAAAGTATTTTTTGCGGAACCAGAATGCGAGATTAACGAGTGCAATCAACGCTGGTACTTCTACCAGGGGGCCGATGACTCCTACGAATGCCTGACCTGAGTTGATTCCGAACACGCCGATAGCGACCGCAATCGCCAGTTCAAAGTTATTACCGGCAGCGGTAAAGGCAATCGAAGCACTTTGGGAGTAATCGGCACCCATTTTCTCTCCTGCAAAAAAGCTGATAAGGAACATCAGCGCAAAATAGATTACCAGAGGTATTGCAATCCGCACTACATCCATTGGCATTTGCACAATAAGCTCACCTTTCAGGCTGAACATGACCACAATGGTAAAGACCAACGCAATCAGAGTGTTGGGGAAACGAAGGGAATAAACTTCTGCTGGAACCAGCTCTCACCTTTGAGTTTGATTAAAGCGAACCTGCTGACTACGCCAGCCGCAAAAGGAACACCAAGATACAGACCGACACTTTTAGCAATCTCTCCAATGGTAATTTTCACATCCAGTCGCTTGATGCCAAACATCGGTGGCAATACAGTTATAAAAAGATAGGCATAAACGCTATAGAGCAATACCTGGAAGATGCTGTTCAAGGCAATAAGCCCGGCGGCATACTCCCTATTGCCTTCGGCAAGTTCATTCCAAACAACTACCATCGCAATACAACGGGCAAGGCCAATCAAGATCAGCCCAATCATATATTCTGGGTAATTGTGCAGAAAAGTAACTGCCAGAATAAACATCAGCACCGGCCCAACAACCCAGTTCAGGAAAAGAGAAGTACCCAGCACTTTAGTATTGCGAAAGACTTCACCCATCTTTTCATACCGAACTTTGGCAAGTGGCGGGTACATCATCAGTATCAGGCCAATAGCAAGCGGCACGTTGGTCGTGCCGCTCGAAAATGAGTTAATGAATCCTGCGGAGGACGGTACAAAGTAACCGATACCGACACCGGCAGCCATCGCCAGGAATATCCATAGTGTAAGATAACGATCCAAAAAGCTTAGCTTCTTGCGCTGATTTACCGGAGCGCAGTGATTCAGTGACATGTTAGGTCTTCAGGTTTTCGTTAACAAAGTTCTGGGCATACTTTCGGATCATTTCGCGAACTTCCCTAAACTGTTCCATAACTTCCTCGTCGTTTCCTTTGGCTTTTGCCGGGTCAGGAAAGTTGTAGTGCAGCTTAACGGCATTGGTTGGGAAGTAAGGGCAGCTTTCTTTTGCATTGTCACAAACGGTGATCACATAGTCAAACTCTATTCCTGTGTATTCATTCACCTTGTTGGAAGTATGGCCGGATATATCAATACCGTCTCTTTTCATAATTTCGATGGCCTTTGGGTTTACGCCATGTGTTTCGATTCCTGCGCTGTAGATCTCAGCGGCATCACCTGCGAAGTGCCTCAGATATCCTTCTGCAATCTGACTGCGGCAACTGTTGCCGGTACATAATACGAGTACTCTTTTCATATTTGTAGTTAAAGTTTGGTGATTGGTATTAACAGCAGCCGGAGCCAGGTTCACAAGTTTGTGCTTCAACCACCAGGTTTACCATCTGTAATTTTGGCTTTTCGCTCTTTGCAGCTGGTGCGCAACATTCTTCCCCTGAGTCGGTTGTTCCGCAACTTGCACCACGTCCGATGGCTTTGCACTGCGTGAAATCAGGGATCAGGTTTACGATTAAGTTATCTCCTTCGATGATGAATTCACCAGGGTACATCTGACGGGTATCAAACTGGGAGTTCCCAAACTCAATTTTTACTGTTCCAAGTGGATTAAGCGGTAATGATTTTTCCACGATTTTTACGATAGACAAGGCTTTACTGACCTGCATTGCTCTTTCACTGTCTTGTACTGATGGTTCCCAAAGCTGTACAATGATCTCCGCCCAGGTATTCATTTTTCCACCACAATCCACAGATACGATAGGTGCCTGCTTGATTTCGGTGATGTGATAAGATGCATCTACCCATTTACCTTCTGCATACTGGAACTGTAAGTTTAGCTCCGGATGTTGTTCTAATGTGGCTTTAAAGGTTTGCCAGTTGGTCAGTTCTGTAGTTTCCATAATATTGCAATTTTACGATTGATATGAATAAAAAAAAGGTCAGCAGCAGGGCGTTTCACCTTTGTACGATCCTAAAAAGGTACCAAGCTGAGTTTCCAGTAATTTCCAGGTCTTAGGATTGATGCAGTAACAAACCGTGACCCCTTCAATGGTGCCCTGTATGATCCCTGCGTTTTTCAGTTCTTTTAAGTGCTGGGAAATGGTGGCTTGAGCTAAGCCCAGTTCTTCTACCAGATCACTACAAATACAGGCATTCGCTGAAATGATCTGCTGTAGGATAGCAATTCGAGCGGGATGTGCCATTGCTTTTAGCAATGTGGACAGCTGGTTCTGCTCGTCGGTGAATATTTCTGATTTCGTAAGTCCCATAGTTCTATATCGCAATATTACGATATTTATTTCATTGCTGCAAGTTTTTGTGAAATATTCTTATTATAAAACCCGCCACTAAAAGATGTAAATCACATAATTAACATTTTTTTAATAATTATCTAATACCAAAGGCATGTTTAAGGTTCTTATAGATGCAAGGCCCATACAGGGTAATGTAATATGGACAATAAAGAAGTAAATGAGTTATTAGACAGATATTTTTCGGGCAACTGTACACCCGAAGAAAAATCATTGGTTGAGCGTGCCTATAGCCATTTAAATAAACCTTACAATAAGGATATTACTGAGGAACAGTTTCAAAAAATGAAAGACGAGGTTTGGAACAACCTTAATCTAAATGCTGAGCCGGCTAGAAAAACCTTATGGCCAGGTATTGCAATTGCTGCCGCTGCGGTAGCAGCGATTGTTTTTGGGCTGTTCTTTTTTAAAGCACCGCGTCATTCTGAACCTGGTTCAGGATCTGCTAGTTATACAAACGACATTGCCCCGGGTAAAAACACCGCAACCCTTACCCTTGCCAATGGTAAAACCATAATCCTGAGCGATGTTAAAACCGGGGTAATTGTTAATGCGGATAAACTAAGCTACAATGACGGTACTGCTGTAGAACACGGGTATCCAGGCGAAGGCCGGGATGAGGTGGTAATGAGCACCCCACGTGGGGGCATGTACCAGCTTACCTTGCCCGATGGCAGCCATGTCTGGCTAAATGCTGATACAAAAATTTCTTTCCCTTCACAATTTATTGGTAAGGAACGCAAAATATTGCTACTATACGGTGAGGCATATTTTGAGGCGGCTAAAAATAAACAAAAGCCATTTGTTGTAGAAAGCGACGGGCAGCTGGTAACCGTACTGGGTACGCATTTTAACATTAGTGCCTATAAGGATGAAGGGGCAATTAAAACCACCTTGTTGGAAGGATCTGTGCGCGTCTCGTTATCCCGTGGGAAGCGGAGCGAAAAGAACGGGCCCCTCTCCTATCGTAGACAGGACGGACAGGAGGGCGAAGCCGTTGTTCTTAAACCCAACCAGCAATCCCTTGTTACTGAAAACCGAAGCATAAGCATTAAACCAGTAGATATAGAACAGGTTGTGGCCTGGAAAAACAGCCAGTTTATGTTTGAAAGCGAAAATATCCAAACCATTATGAAGATGGTTGAACGCTGGTATAATGTAGATGTGGTATATACAGGGGAAATTACCGATGAAAAGTTTGGAGGTGGGGTATCCAGATTTGACAATGTTTCAAAGGTGTTAAAATCATTGGAATCTACAGGTAAGGTCCACTTTAAAATTGAGGGCAGGAAAATTTATGTAAGCAAATAATGCGAATGAATAATTAAATAAACCAATACAATCAACTAATAATTAACCAAACTAAAACCAGAATGATGAGATTCTACTACAGAAATGATCCTTAGATGGGTGTAAAAAAACAACCAGAAGTGTAGCACCCCTGGTTGCTGTTTGATTCTGCCTATAATAAATTATTGACTGTTTTACTGCGGTTGTCATGGTCTTCGAAAACGTAAGACAACTGCTAAACCAAACTGAATACTAATGTATAAAATTTATACCAATAATTGGGATATACCTGATGGGTATCTCTATAAAATATGGCTTATTATGCGATTAACCACCGTGATATTAATAGCTACAATCATGCAGGTCGGCGCAGCTGGTTTTGCACAGAAAATTAGTATGGTTAAATCAAAGGCCCCTTTAAAAACAGTTTTAAAAGAGCTTAAATCGCAAAGTGGCTATATTTTTTTATACACAGAGAGTGTTTTAAAATTAGCTAAACCAGTTGATATTAAAGTAAACAATGCGGATTTCCAGGATGTACTTGAGCTAATTTTTGAAAACCAACCCTTAAGTTATACGATTAATGAAAGTACAATTACGGTGAAGGAAAAAGCCCCTTCCCTACTCGACAAGCTGAATGCCGTCATCTCGAACATCGTGAAAGATCTTACGATTAAAGGAAAGGTTACCGACCAGGATGGGAAACCACTCCCAAACGCGAGTATCCGGGTAAAAGGGAGAAGTGCTGTCACGAATACTAACCAGAACGGAGAGTTTGAAATTAAAGGTGTTGATGAGGGTGCAGTGTTGCAGGTGAGTTATGTTGGTTTTAAGACTTTGGAGATTGCGTTGAAGGATGCGGTGATGCCTTTGGAGATTAAGTTGAATGTGGCGACTGGGGAATTGGAGGAGGTGAAGGTGGTGTATAATACGGGTTATCAGGAGTTGAATAAGGAAAGGGCGACGGGATCATTCGTACAGATTGACAATGAAACGATTAACCGCGGTGTTTCTACCAATATATTAGATAGAATTAAGTATTTAACAAGCAGCGTAAAAACGCAGGCGTCTGATGGATTAAATGGATCAGATATATCGATCAGAGGTTTGAGTACAATTAATGCTAATCAAAAGCCTCTAATTGTAGTAGACGGTTTTCCTTATGAAGAGGGGAATGGTTTCTTTCAACTAATGATTGAAAATATCAATCCTAATGATATAGAAACAATTACTATTCTCCGTGATGCTGCAGCAGCAAGTATTTGGGGAGCACGGTCGGCGAATGGAGTCATCGTTATAACTACAAAAAAAGGGAAATTTAATCAAAAAACAAATGTGCAATTTAGGAGTACGGTGAATATAACAGAGCGGCCTGATTTAGCGAAAATAAATACAATGTCTTCCGCAGATGTTATTGATTATGAAAAAAAACTCTTTGAAAAAGGTGTTTATAATGATTACGATGATCTTTATCCTTCTTTTCACTACTTTCCAGTTGTTTCTCCTGCTACTGAAATTTTGTTGGCTGAAAGAAGAGGAGATATCAATCAAGAAGCAGCAGATTTGAAATTAAAAGAGTTAAGTGAGCATGATGTCCGTGACGATATTAATGAATACTTATTGCGTAAATCAATCAACCAGCAATACAGTTTAAGTATAGATGGCGGTGGAGAAAATATGAATTACTATGGTTCTGTTGGCTATGATAAAAACATTGAGTCTACAATAGGTAATCTATATGATCGGCTATCAGTGAAACTAGATAATTCATACAGACCAATTAAAAATTTAGAATTAAACACTTATATAAATTACACACAAAATAGAACTCAAAATAATGGAATTAATTATGTTAACTACCTAGCCAACGGTACTAGTCAGATAGCACCTTATACTATGCTGGCAGACGATTATGGAGTGCCTCTGCATGCTCCGTATTCAGGTGTTAATTTATTTAGACAGAACTATATAGATACTTTAAATACCAATGGTCTGTTAGACTGGCATTATAAACCGATTGAGGAAATACAACATAATGATAATAGTGGGAAACTTTTTAATATTCGATTGGGAGGTGGAATAAAGTATTCCATTATTCAAGGACTAAAATTGGATTTAACTGGCCAATATGAGCGTTCGATTTCTGACATTAATAATTATCATAGTGATAAAACTTATTTGGCAAGAAATCTCATAAATCAATTCATGTTTATAGATGCAACTGGTCAATCTAAATATCCTGTGCCTCTTAATGGAATTCTTGATTTGGGAAATATCAAACAAACTGCATATAACTTAAGAGGGCAATTAAGTTTAGATCAAAGCTGGAATATACACACAATCTCGGCTATACTGGGAACGGATATAAGAGAGTCTGAATACGATTTTAATGTTAGTAGAAAATATGGTTATGATCCTCTTACGCTTGGTTTCGCATCAAACATGGATTATAATACAGATTATACACTAAGACCGTTAAATAGTGGAACAATTCCTGATGGAAATAGTTCTACAGGAAACATTAACCATTACCTTAGTTATTACACAAATATTGGTTATACTGTTTTCAATAAATATATCTTTACCGCTAGCGGAAGGATAGATGCAAGTAATTTTTTTGGTGTTAAAACTAATTTAAAGAAAGTTCCATTATGGTCTGTGGGAATTGGCTGGGATATTAATAAAGAAGGAATTTTTACGTCAAAGACAATATCTTCTTTAAAGCTCAGAGCTACCTTCGGGTTTAACGGAAATTTAGATAATACAACTACTTCAAGAGCTACAATTAACTATCGGAATGGATTTAGTAGATATAATAACTTTAAACAATATTCCGATCTGAATAGTCCACCGAATCCTGGACTTACCTGGGAAAAAGTGAAGACAATTAATTTTGCGATTGACTTTGGATTTTTCGACAATAGATTAAATGGTTCATTTGAATATTATAGCAAAAAGGCGACTGATTTAATTGGGCCAATTGTTCCTGACGTAACAAGCGGGCTTAATTATACTTATAATGGAAATGTTGCCAGTTTAAAAGGAAACGGTATTGATTTAAATCTTAATTCCACAATTAGAAGTGGGAACTTCAGGCTTATTTCAAATATTTTTTTTAGCTACAATACGAATAAAGTAATAAGCTATTATCAAGATCCAAAAATTCTAAAGGATGGGAACAATTATGTTGGTGGTGGCACAAATCTAATTGAAGGCAAACCCATTGGAAATTTATATGCCTATAAATGGGCAGGATTAGATCATACAACTGGAGACCCATTAGGTATGGTTGGGGGCAAAATTGTGCCTTTTACTACAGTTACAGGGTACATTGGAAATGAATCTAATACGAAACCAGAGGATTTAGTTTATTATGGCCGAACAAGTGCTCCATTTTTTGGTAATATAATAAATACATTTTCTTATAAAGAGCTTTCATTTTCGTTCAATATTATCTATAAGCTAGGTTATTATTTTTTAAGACCTTCTATAGATTTTAATACTATTCAGTCTAATTGGAGTGGGCATGGAGATTATGCACTGCGTTGGCAGAAGCCGGGCGACGAATTAAAAACTAATGTGCCGTCATTTCCAGAAAATCCAGATGGTCGCTACGATTTTTATAGTAAATCAGATGCATTGGTAGAAAGGGGAGATCATATACGTTTACAAGACATTCGTCTAAGTTATGAATTAAATAAAAAGAATATTAAAGGGCTGCCATTTAATAACGCCTCGTTTTTTATAAATGCAAATAATCTTGGAATTCTTTGGCGACGGAATGATAGGGGTATAGATCCGGATTTTTACTATAATCAGGTTCCCACATCTCGCTCAATTGCATTCGGTTTGAATTTAAATTATAAATGAAATGAAAAAAATAAATGATATCAAGGCGTTACAAATAGCTATACTAACGCTATCAGTAATCACCTGCTCGCTGCAAAGCTGTAAAGAGGATTGGCTGGAAGTTAAACAGGATAAGAAATTGGCTATTCCCTCAACTGTTAGGGATTTTCAGAGTATGTTGGATAACCCAAGTTTAAATTCCAATTACGCACTTGTTTTAGGTGAAATTGCATCAGATGGGCATTATTATACCATTGCAAATTACATAGCAATGGGGCCTTCAAGTTACTATTATATGCAAAACGCCTATACCTGGACGACAATACAGCCATTTGAAAGCAGATCAGAGTATTCTAGCATTTACTCCGTTCCGTATGCATATATCCTAAAAATGAATATTATTTTGGATGAAGCACAAAAATCTTCAGATAATGATAAAGCCGGTTTGGAACAAGTAAAAGCCCAGGCTTTATTTCATAGAGGGCTTAACTTCTTCAATTTAGCGCAGGTGTTTGCTGATGTGTATAAACCCTCGGACGCTCAGTCTCATTTAGGACTGGCTTTGAGACTGTCCACAGATATCAATGAACCATCGGTACGCTCTTCGCTTAAAAGAACATATGAACAAATTATATCTGATTTAACAAGAGCAAAGGAAATATTGCCAGATAATCCAGAAGTTTTAACACGGCCATCTAAATCAGCAGCTTTAGCAATTTTGGCAAAAATATACTTATCAATGGGCGATTATCAAAATGCAATTATTCATGCAAATGATTACCTTAAGATCAAGAATGAATTATTGGACTATTCTACAATTTCGCAATCGGCAAATTACATAGGCATCAATAAAGAAGTTGCTTTTATAGATTTTCTAGCACGTTTTTCTCAGGTTACTACTCAATATTTAATTAATCAAGACTTGTATGATAGCTTTGATCTGAATGATCTACGTAAAAAAATATTTTTCAAATTAGGCACTGCGGGTATTCAGTTTAAAGGTACTTATGGGAGTGCAGCAGCCGATGTTTTCTCAGGAGTTGCAACGGATGAAATCTATCTGATTAGGGCAGAGTGCTATGCCAGGACTGGGAATGTAAATTTAGCCATGAAAGATTTGAATGATTTAGTGCGTACAAGATGGGCCAAAAATTCTGATGGATCTTCAACATATACAGATAGGATTGCTTTGGACGAGACTGATGCTTTAAGGAAAATATTTATTGAGAGAAAAAAGCAATTGATATTAAGGGGGGTACGTTGGACAGATATTCGTCGATTAAACCAGGAACCAAGATTTGCAGTAACACTGACGAGAACAATTGACAATAAACAATATACTTTGGAACCAACTAGTTTGCGATATACATTTCCCTTTCCAGCCGAAGCAATTCAAAGATCAACCATGCAGCAGAATCCCGGATGGTAAGTTGATTGATTATTAAATACTATATAATGATAAAAATAATAAAACTATTAGCGATATTTTTATCGATACACAACAATATCAATGCTCAGAGTAAGGGATTTGAATTGTTTGGAGATATCGAGGGTGTTAAAGATGGTACCACAATATACCTGGTATCACGAGAAAAAGATACTTTAGCTATTGCTAAGAGCGCTAATTCAAAATTTAAGTTAAATGGATATATAAAAGGCAGTGCCAACTTTTATTTTCTAAAACTGGATTCGAATATACTCAATATACATAGCAATGCCCTTTGGTTGGTTAATTCGAAATTGACTTTATGCGGAAAACTGAATGACTTTGGAAATTTAATTTTAAGAGGCTCAAATGCTCATGACGATTGGATGGACTTTAAAGTATTGCAAGATAGAACTCCACCTGAGCAACGTGAAGCAATGAAAATGAAGTATATAAATTCTCATTTGAATTCTCTGTTTACAGCTTATATAATTAAAACTGATCTTGAAGAATCCTTTGATCGTTTGTCAAATGACTCCAAAAATAGTTATTGGGGGAGAGTCTTAAAGAAAAGAATTGATCAAGCTAAAGTAATCAACATAGCTCAACAATTGGGTAGAATTCCCGATTTCAAGATAAAAAGTTCTGACGGTCAAAGTATTTCTATTAATAGTTGTGCCAGCAAGTATAAATATACGTTAATTGATTTCTGGGCAAGTTGGTGTGGCCCCTGTAGAACTGCGTCACCCAGTCTGATTAAGGTCTATGAAGCGTTCGAAAGTAAAGGATTCAATATTGTAGGGGTATCGATAGATGAAAGCGAATCTGCCTGGAAGAAAGCTATGTCCGAAGACAATGTGAAATGGTTAAATGGTATTGATAATTTGCAAAACGCGGCTAAGGAAATTTTTGGACTAGTGGCTGTCCCTGGTTATTTATTGATAAATCAAGAGGGCAAAATTATACAATCAGAATTGATCAGTTCAATAAAGGTTGAGCAAATTAGACAATTTAAGGACAAAAATTTAAGCGATAATCTTTATGAAATAATTGAAGAATTGCTGAGTGACAAACAACGATAATTATAAACTAATGAGACCTAAACAAATGATAGTAGATATATTGATTTTTACTTTATACAGTATTGTAAACATTAATAAGAAGATCTAATGTCATGGACTAGCCAGTTGTAAAAAAAGAGTATGAAGATATACATTAGAAAGCTTGCAAAGAGAATTACATATCTAATAGGTTTAATACTAATATTGGGTATGGTCAATGCGTTTGCACAGAACCAGACGGAATTTCCTCTAAGAATTGGTGCCAGGATGCCTGAGATTATCTTTCATACTATGGTAAACTACCCTGGAAATAGCGCAAAATTATCTGACTTTATTGGTCGGCCCGTAATTTTGGATTTATGGCATGTTCAATGTAGCGCATGTATACAGGGAATGCCACACATGCAAGAGTTACAAGACAGATTTAAAGGCAAAATTCAAATTATCGGTTTTGGACTAAATAACTTATACGATTATAAAAAATTGAAGAAAACCTCTTCAATTCTGAAGACGATAACATCTCTCCCGTTAGCACTTCAGGCCGATACTCCATTGTTTAAAAACTTGGTTGGTACTTATCCAACTCATATTTGGATAGATAAGGATGGAGTAATTAAAGCCATCACAAACCCAATGAACGCTACAGAAAGAAATATTCAGGAATTCATAGATGGAAAAACTCTAAACTTTATCATGGATAAGCCCAAAAATGCTATGGATAAATACTATCCAATTGATACATCATTATTGGTTCAGGGAAATGGTGGAAGTTTTAAAAAAGTGTTGTATAATTCGCTATTTACAGGTAGAGTAGAATATTCTGAAAGTTCCCTTGGAAAACTAAACTTAGGGCCTGAAAATCCTGGAATAAGGAGGATCAACTTAACTCTAATAGATTTTTTGGGCTATTATTGGGGATTATATCATGAAAATCATCCTAAACTTATTTTTGAAACAGAAGATTTAAAGAAATACTTAGTCCCAAAAAATGATGATGAATATGACCAATGGCTTCAGCAAAATTCTTATTGTTACGAGTTGAACCTACCTGAAGGAAGAAAATATAATGAAGATTACTTAAGACAATGTCTTAGACAAGATGTACAAAGGTTTTTTAGGATCAATATCGAAGTGGTCAAACAATTGACTAAGTGTTTGATATTATATAGAATTGACAGTATAGACAGGATCAAAACAAAAGAAAGATCAAATAGCGTAGAGAATTTTAAGAGTAATGGTTTCAATAAAGGAACAAGTTATATAAATTTCCCAATGGGAAAGATCGCCAATTTAATTGAAGGAGGATTATCATGGCGGCAAGAACCTGTTAAAGTAATTGATGAAACAAATTATACAAACAACGTTGATCTGGAATTTGACAGTAAACTTAACGATTTTAACATTGTACGAGCCCAACTTAAAAAATATGGGCTAGGATTAAAGGAAGAACAAAGAGTAATTGATTGTATTATGATTAGTAAGGCTGAATAAATATGAGAAAAATAAGTTTAATAATTGGATTACTACTATTATCAGTTACTATTCAAGCTCAGATTCTAAAACCTGTAAAGTGGAGTTTTTCGGCTGTGCCATTAAAAAGGAAGGTTGGAATGTATAAGGTGAGTATGACTGCGAAGGTAGAGAAGGGCTGGCATATTTACAGTCATAGTACGCCAGACGGTGGGCCTTCAGCTACGAAAGTGACTTTTGCAAAGAATCTTTTGGTGCTATTGGGAGGAAAAACTACTGAAGTAGGTAAGCTGCATAAGGAGCATTCAAACGAATTTGGAGTGGATGTGTGGAGTTATGATGGTACAGTAACGTTTGTGCAGGTAGTGAAAGTGAAGAAGCCTGTGGTGAAGACAAGCTTATCAGGAACAGTTGAATTCATGGCATGTGATGATTCACAATGTCTTCCACCTGAGGAAATTCCCTTTAAAATAGAATTGAAATAACCTGGATTAACACTCTCTAGGTGGTTAAGCTAAGAATGCCCGGAGCAGTAAATGAGCGTGCTGTTCCGGCTTCTTAAAAAAAATGAATGATGATCATGTTCGATATCAACATCAGCCAAAAGCTGAGGGCTTTGCGGAAAAACAGGGGCTGGACACAGAGCGATATGGCAGCGCAGCTGGACATTTCTGTGCCGGCCTATTCGAAGATAGAATGTGCACAGACGGAAATTACAGTGGTGCGGTTAAAGCAGTTGGCTGCTATACTGAAGGTAAAGGTTTGCTGGTTGCTTGACGAAGAAGAAGCTGTGTTGCACCAGGAGAACGAGGAGCTGAAAGAGAAATTGAGGTTGACCAATATAGAAGTGATGGGCTTGCAGAGAAGATTGCTGGCTTGTTTTGAACAAAGGTAAAATTAACGTCTCTCCTTTCATAAACGGGTGGGTTTATAATGGAGCCGGGAGTGTAAGCAACTCCCGGTTTTTTTAAGTTGAGGTTCATCAAAATATTGGAAATACAGGCAGAAAAATTATGATAAAGTGTATAACAAATTGAACTTATGATTGATAAAAATATTTTACTGGCCCGTTTCTGGGCAAACGCCAACCAGTTTATAACTGCCGACGGTGTTGAGATTGACCTGCATGGTGATAACATCGTAGTGGTATCTACCACATTGAAAAATACAGCAGGAGCGCTTCGCGAAATACAGATGATGGCAGAGTTTGCCCTGGATGCTTTTTTAGCGGAAATGGAAGTTCAGTTGCTGGATGATGTGATGGAAATTGACCTGAACATGTTGTTTGCCTGGCTGATTGGCGGCACAGCAGGATATCATATCATGAAGGGAACGACGAAATAAATGAACATACTGCCATACATTGCTGCTTTGGAAAAGGTACTTGCAGAATTGCCGGAAAAAGGGCATTTGTTTACCCTGTATGAATATGCCATGGACGACCGGATCTTGCTGCACAAAATGATATTCCGTTTTTTAGACTTTAGTTACGCGGAAACGGTTTGCCTGCTGAAAGGGCTGATCATTTATCAGCAGCGCTGGGGTGAGTTAAATGAAATGGCAAAAGAAGGGATAAGAGAAGTAAGCACAGTGCTGATGCGGCGGGCCAGGGAATACCAGCAAAGCGGAGAGCTGGTAAAGGCTATGGAACTGGCCTTTGCGATACTGGTTACCGTTGAACCGGAAAAGGACCCTGAAGACCTGGTTTACTACGCCGTAGTAATGGATGTGGTTGGCTTTATCACCGAACTGGAAGAATAGGTTACTGATAAAACCCTAGCCAGGAACAGCTGGGAAAGTTCTTTGATATAATGGAATTAATACTGATGAGATCGAATTACTCTACATCACAAGTTTAATGCTTAACAAATGATACAATATCTCATTATAAATAATATCGAAGATACATAAAAGGGAGGAATATGCGGCGTTCCAGGTTTAAGACCTATCCGTTGAAAGAATCCCCTTTTATTTAAATACACACAATGATGAGATCGAATTAATCTGCATCGCAAGTAAAGACTTAATGAAAGATATAATATCTCATCATTTATAAAATAATTGAAAATATAAAGGGGAGGAATATGCTTCGTTCCAGGTTTAAGACCTATCCGATGAAAGAATCCCCTTTAATTTTAATACTATGGAAACAACAAAGGAAAAAAAATATACCTGGTTTGTAGGTATAGATGTATCCAGGAATAAACTGGATTATGCTGTAATGCGGGGTAAACAGTTACTTTTTCATAACGAGATTGAAAACAACACCCCTTTTATCAAACAGTTTGTACTTGAGCTAAAAGCATTGAAGGGTTTTACGATGAGCAAAACAATTTTTTGCATGGAAAACACGGGCTTTTATTGTAACCACTTGCTGGAAGTGTTACATAAAATGAAAGCAAACATTGTGCAGGAACCACCGGCCCAGATTATGAAAACAATGGGATTGGTACGTGGGAAAAACGACAAAGTTGATGCCATCAGGATTGCCCATTATGCTTATAAAAACAGGGAAACACTGCGCCTATGGCACCCTAGAAGGCCGGTTTTAAATGAACTGGCTAAATTGAGTGCCTTACGCACCAGATTAATGAACTACCTGGGCGGCATAACAATTTCACTGAAGGAAGAATCTACTTTTATTAAAAAGAAGATTTCTAACCAAAGCATGCAGCTATGTAACAATAGCATCGCCGCATTAAAAGTTGATCTGAAAGCGGTAGATGATTTAATGCTGAAGCTGATTAATGAAGATGAGGAATTGAGTCGCCTTCGGGACATCATTGTATCGGTTGATCATGTTGGCCCGGTTACAGCAACCCAGATCCTGATTTGCACCAATGAGTTTCGAGACATTAGCAACCCCAAGAAATTTGCATGTTATGCAGGGGTAGCGCCTTTTCCGCGAGAATCTGGCGTGGCAATTTCAAGGCGCAGGGTATCGCACATTGCCAATAAAAAGATGAAAGCCCTGTTGCACACTTGTGCGGTTGGTACAATAAGGGGTAATAATGATCTTACCGCCTACTATTTACGCAAAACAGAGGTAGAAAAGAAGCCTAAGATGTCTGTGCTTAATGCGCTAAGATATAAGATCATTCTCCGGATTTTTACCTGTGTTAAGCAAAACAGGAAATATGAAAAAACCTATGTAAACAATTGGATGAAACCTGCTGAGGAAGAGGGAAATGATATTTAGGCGTACAAAATATTACCCCTTCCGGATTTGGGAAGCAGTTTTAAAGCTGTAAAGTGCTCAAAATTTTGATAAAACAGCCAGTAAATTATAGCGGCGACGCGGCTGGAAAAGTTCTTTGATTTAGTGGATTTAATACAATATTTTGGAAAAAACGGCAGCGTTTTGTGATAATTAAGATATTAAATTAATTAATTATTAATATTGATAGGTTTGATTAGATTTGCATCACTGACTGAAAAGCTATTATGACAGAGAAAACTGTAGGACTACCGGATGAACTCGTTTTGAGTAAAATTTTTCAAATAAGAAGTGAAAAGGTAATGCTTGATAGAGACTTGGCTGAACTTTATGGTGTTGAAACAAGAGCATTAAATCAAGCAGTAAAACGTAATCTGGATCGCTTTCCAGAAAAGTTCATGTTTCAATTGACATCAGAAGAGGTTGATGAAATGGTATCACAAAATGTGATACCATCAAAACAGATATTGGGAGGGGCATTCCCAAGGGTTTTTACCGAATATGGTGTGTTAATGCTTTCAAATGTGCTTAAAGGTAAAAGCGCTATAAAGATGAGTATTCGTATTATCGAAATGTTTGTATTGCTTAGAGAAATGGTGTTGTTGCATAAAGATATTTCCATTCTGGTAGAACAGGTTGAAAAAAGATTGATGAAGCAAGATCAAAAGATAGAAGTGTTATTTACTTATTTAAATAAATTTATGGATAAAGTAGATGGACCAAAGGGACAAATTGGATTTAAAGTAGGCCATAAAGAAGTTTAAAAGAGTCTCAGGATGGTCAATCTTTGATATCGAAATTTGCGACTTCAAGTTGGGGAGGGACTAGAAAACTTCCTTTTGCTTTTGCCGAGCATGGTGTTTTAATGATGCAAGCCGCTGTTAGCGGCTTTTTGCATTTCTTATACCAGCTTTTCAAGGGGCGAAACACGTATTAAATCCATTAAAGAATGTTAGCCATTATTTGAATTAATCTCTTAATTAACCACTCAAACATCTACCCTATGAACACCGAAAATGCCGGGACCCCGGTTGGCAGGCTATTGGCCTACCTGAAAAGTAAAATGCAAACGGAACTGACTGCTGCATTTAGTGCAGGCATTATACCCATGCTTAATGCCGATACTTTACCTAAACTATTATTGCTTGCAAAACCTGGTGACATTTTACAAACGGCCTTTTGGCTGGATACGGGTTATGGACGTGCGTATAAGATTTTGTACGACAAGGAAGGCCTGCCCTTTGAACGTACCATAGACTTTTTTAAGCCCGGAAAGATTATGCTGGACCCGACTGCTTTTTTTGAAGGGCAGCCTGGTAATTGTTACCTGGAAATAACTAAAGATGCAGTAATAGTACCTTTTACCCGGGAAAATTTTAACCTGCTGCAGCTATCGGCACCGGAAGCTTTAACGCTGGCCAATAACATACTGGCCGACGGACAAAAGGATGGGCAGGAAAAAATGGAAATGCTAAAATTGCCTGCAAAAGCATGTTATGAAGCCTTTAAAGGAATATTTGGCCAGGGCATTGAACAGTATTTTCCGCAAAAACACATTGCCAGTTATCTGGGCTTTAGTCGTGAATATTTAAACGGTTTAAAAGCTGGAAAATAGTAATATATCTTACTTTTTGTAGCATCTGTTAGCCTTTACATTTGGGTATGAATACAAAACAATTTTGGTATAGGCTGGGACTTGGCGCAATTAGGTATCTATTTATGGTGCTGTTTTTATATGCAGCATTTAGCAAAGTTTGGGACTTTCAAAAGTTTAAGGTGCAGCTGGGGCAGTCGCCTATACTTTCGGATTTTACTTTGCTGGTTGCCTTGTGTATCCCTGCGGTTGAGATTTTGATTGCTGCAGGTTTGGCTTTTAGACGGACTTTATTGCCGGCCCTTTGGGCCAGCTATGGCTTGATGATCATGTTTAGCTTGTACATCATTGCGATTTTGAAGTTCAGTGACAGGCCGGTTTGCCATTGTGGTGGTGTTTTGGAGCAGATGCAATGGTCTGAGCATTTGTGGTTTAATGTAGGGTTTGTGGGGTTGGGGGTATTAGGGTTGTGGCTGGGGTTTTACCGCCCGTTTCGTGATGCTGGTATGTCACGTCATCTCGAACCGCAGGGAGAGATCTCTTGTTTAGGCATAGTTCAAGAGATCCCTCGTCGCTGCGCTTCCCTCGGGATGACGCGGTGTGTTAAGGACGACCGCTTTAGGCATGACGACGAGGTGTGTTAAAAATATTCAATGCGCGTTGAACAGGTGGAAGCTGAAAAACCTGATTGAAACAGAGTAGGCATTAATCTTATCATTCAAAAAAAATGAAAAAACAATTTTTCACATTCGTTATTGCGGCCGTATGTGTCGCAAGCACTGTATTTGCCACGGCAAAACCAACAACAAGTGTTTTACTGGGATCGCCTTACAACGACCAGGGTGAATGTACTACCCCGGGCAATGTAATTGGCACCTGTGATGTAAACTTTACCCAGAATGCCTGCCAGCTGCTGGCCGGAGGCGATGCTTACCTGCAGGATACAGAGACTGGGCTTTGTACCATTCCACTGTACAGACAAAACTAGATCTCCCAATTTAGTTTGACATCCTTAAACGGCCCGCCGCATTAGCGGGCTGTTTATTCCAAACCTAGCGTTTATATCCCATAATCCATTAGCCTATGAAAAAATTTCTCTACTTACTTGTTGCTGTTGCTGTACTTTCATCTTTACCTATCCTGTATCTGACTATCCGCTATGCGCTTAAACAGCGTGCAGCTACCTATAACTTTAAAAGGAACCTGCTTGGAGTGGTTAAAGGCCATAAGGCCATCGATATAAAATACAATTCGTATTACCTGGCCGGTGAGGCTGGAAGTTCGGTTTACCTGGCCAGCGGAACGGCCATAGGCCATTTGCTGAAGGTTGGGCCTTTGTTAAAGGATACGGTAAGCATTAACCTTGAGCTGAACAGGCAGGAGGTAAAGTTAAAGGGCAGCTATAAGGCTTATGTAGATTCCGGTTCTTTTTACCTGTACAATGGATTGGAACGCAGCATCCTGAAAGGCAGTATTGGTGTTTGGAAGGCAGCAGTTTATAATATAAAAGCACCATACTTTGCACAGCTACAGCCTTTGGGTATACAAACGATAGTTTTCCGTTTTATAGACACGGATACCCGGGCGAATAGTTTGCGCAAAGTGAGTGTGCGGGGAGAAAGCATGAGCAATACCGGCATATTTGAAAAGCAGGTAGATGGTCTGTTTTGTACGGATGGCATGCTGAGGTATAACCGGCAGCTGCACATGCTGACCTATGTGTACCATTACCGCAACGAGATCTTGCTGATAGACACGAACCTGAACCTGGTGAAGAAAATAAAGACCATAGACCCGATTGATTCGGCCCGCTTTAAGGTAGACCAGCTGCGTGCTGAAAAGTCTTTCACTTTTGCCTCGCCAACCTTGATGGTGAATGCAAACTGTTCAAACCAGGGCAAATATTTGTTTGTGCAATCTAAACTGATGGGTAAGGACGAGGATCTGACCTTGTTCAGGAAAAGTGCGGCAATTGATGCGTATGATCTGGAGAAACAGGTTTACTGTTATTCCTTTTACCTGCCCAAATATAAGGATGTACCCATAAGCAGTTTTAAGGTATTGGGAAACAGCTTGTATGCAGTGGCAGGGCAATACCTGACCAGGTATGCGCTGGAATTGCCGGAGTAATTATTATGGTCGATTTCCCGGAAGGGGCTGTGGGATAGTTCTTTGATTTACGATTTGGTGCAAAATTTTGAATATTGCATCAGTATTATGTGATAATAAATTAATTAAATTTCTTTTTGATTAATCAATCTCTTTTGTTTAGCTTTGCTTTAGCAGGGTGCAGATAATAGGATTTTTAAACTTAAATAACGAAATTTGATGAAATACCAATTGATTATGCCATCGTCTATAGATCATTTAAGGAATGCTATAATTGATAAGCTCATGGCTATCTCTGATAAAGACTATTTAACTGCATTAAATAAGCTTATAGAAACTGCAGCGGCAAAAAATTCGGCTGATAATTCAGACAAAGAAGAACTGCCAAAACATGTAGTTGAGGGGATTAAAAGAGGACAGGTTCAGCTAAAAAAAGGACTTGGCAAAACTTCGGAGGAAGTATTTAAAAAATACAGAAGTCGGTAATGCAGGTAATTTGGGCTCCTGAAGCAGAGGAGACGTTTGATGCAATTTATATGCATATCTTAAACAATTGGGGTACTCAATCTGCTGCCAGTTTTATAAGAAAAACTAAAAAATTATTAAGGTCTGTTTCCTTAATGCCCCATATGTTTCCTGAAACAAAATTTCCGAATATAAGAAAGGCTGTAATTGTGCCACAATCAAGCTTGTTTTATGAAGTACATCAGGAGCACATAGGGCTGTTGTTTTTCTGGGATAACAGACAGGAACCTCTGTTGTGAGTTGCTTTTGTAATCTGCAAAAGCGAAGGTGCCGGATTGATCGGGCCTTCAATTGAAATTAACGTTTAAACATAATGGGCAATAATGAATTGTTGCTTAGCATTTACAAGATGAAAGACCGGCAGGCTTGCCTGGTTTTTAAAAGTACGGGCAAACCCTGTAAGCTCTTTAACTTAATAGAAGTACTGCACTTTGCAGGCGAAATGAAACTGTTGAGCGCAGCCATGGATACCGGAGCCGCACAAAACTATGCTTATACTTTACGGAGTGCCGATGGCCTGGAACGCAGGTTAATCTGTTGTTTTGTACAGGAGGTGGTAAAACTGGAGCTCTGGTTTAAAGCGCAGCTGAAGTTTAGCTGGCAGGGCACGGCAAAGGAGTTCCGGGCAGCAGTAGATAGGATGCTAGCGAAACTGCCGCACTTCTTTTAAAAAAACTGGCACGATGCCGGGCTGATGATATCGTTGCTAACCACAGCTAAAAAAGGTTGCAAACGTCAATGAACCCATTAAAAAATAGAAATTATGGGAATTCAAATTTGGGGAGCCTTTGGTGGTTTCCAGAAAAAAACCGGTGCGCTGGTAGGGCATTATGTCAATGGGCAGAACGTGATTACAGCTATCCCCCACCCTTCACAAAATCCGCCTACAATTCCGCAGCTGAATGCAAGGGCCAAGTTTAAAACGGTAATCGACTTTCAGCGGCGGTTGACCCCGCTGATCAGGATCGGTTACCAGAATGCGCATAAGGAGAAGCAGACTGCGTTTAATGCAGCTTTTGTGGACAATTATGCTAAAGCAGTAACGGGTGTAGCACCAAACTATACCATAGACTATGAAAAGTTTGCCTACAGCAAAGGGCAGCTGAGTAAGGCTTACGATGCAGAGATCCTTACTGCTGTTGCCGCCACCATTCAGTACAGCTGGCTGGCTACTTTGGCTACCGGAATTGGAGGGCCAACGGACATGGCTACACTGGTGGTATACAATCCATCGAAAGACCAGTTTGTGGTATTGACCAATGCAGCGGCCCGGTCGGCACTGACCTACAGTTTGCTGGTACCAGGGGATTTTAGCGGTGATGATGTGCACTGCTGGATATCGTTTGTAGCAGCCAATGGTAAAATGGCAAGTGATTCCTTTTATGTAGGGGAGTTTACGGTTGTGTAATTTTTGAGGGTGCCTGCGGGCACCCTTTTTAAAAAAAACGTTATGGGAATAATCAGACAAGGAATATTTGGTGGTTTTGAAGGCAGAACCGGGCCATTGGTTGGCCGTAAAGTGAAAGGCAAAAGTATAATAGCTGCATTTCCGCGTAAGCATACAAAACCAAGAACAGCAGCGCAAATAGATCAGCGGCTGAAGTTTGACCTGGTGATTGGGTTTTTGAAATGGTTAAAGTGCTTAATAGCTATAGGTTTTAAAGACCCTGATGGTAAAAAGAACAGCTTTAATACAGCAGTGAAGTACAATTTTAAACGCATTATTACGGGGACTTCGCCAAATTATAGTATAGATTACAGTAAGCTGGTTTTTAGTAGAGGTAGCCTGGCCGGGCCAAATAGCCCTTCGGTTAGTTTGGAAACCAATACTTTGATCATTAACTGGCAGCCTGATGTGCAGCAACGGTTTAACCAGCATACGGACAGGGCCAGCTTTTTGGTGTATTGCCCTGGAAAAATTGAGATTATAATACATACAGGCAGTACTGAAAGATCGGCTTTGGGCTACAGAATAGCCATACCGCAGAATTTTGAAGGTAATGAAATGTATGTGTTTATGAGTTTTAGCAGTGCAAATGGAAAAGTAGTAAGTGACAGTAAATTTTTAGGAACAATTTAAAAATAACAGCATGGCAATTTTAAAAAATGGAATAGCAGGTAATTACAGTGGTAAAATAGGAAACCTTGTATTTTACGAAATTAATGGCAAACAGGTGGTACGTACTCTTGGTAAAACTGCCAAGCCAGCAACTGAGGCACAATTGAATTGCAGACAGCAAATTGCTGTAATAAATGGCTTTTTAAAGCGGATTACGGAATTTGTGAATATTGGTTTTAAAATAAAAGCCCAAGGGACAAACAAAGGGGCTTATAATATGGCGGTTTCTTATAACAAGAAACAGGCATTAAAGGGGCTTTACCCCAATATCGAAATGGATTATCCATCGGTATTGCTTACTCAGGGTAGTCTTACAGGTGTCATAAGCCCAGCGGTTGAACAGCTACCGGAAGGCTTGAAATTTACCTGGATCTGCCCTACTGAATTTGCCTGGCCCTTTGAAAATGACCAGGTGATGATGCTGGCCTATTTCCCCAATTTAAAAGAGGCCGTATTTAATTTATATGGTGCAAAAAGATCAGCCTGTGAAGATGTGCTGCAGCTACGGCCTGGTTTGCTTACCGAATATATGGAGGTTTATATCTCTTTTATAGCGGAAGACAGAAACAATATTGCGGATAGCACTTATCTGGGCAGTTTTAACCAGTAAAGGTTAGCAGTTAACCTGACAGCAAGAGAGATTTTGCACACATAGTTATTTTCCGGAGATCAGATCGTGGTTTATAAAAGCACCGGCTTTTGTTCCGGCAGCGACAGCGGATGCGACAGAGCGCATGCCTGTGGTATTGTCGCCTGCAGCATATATGCCCGGTACGGAGGTTCTTTGGAATTCATCTATTTGGATATATCCTTGTTCATTAATTTCACACCCGAGATGCTCAGGAATCAGGCAGTGTTGTTCGAATAGGAGTTTTGCATAGATAGCATCGAGCTGAAAGGTGCTTCCATCATTAAATCTCACGGACTGAATATAACCCTTGAGATGCTGGAACTTTCTGATCTTCTTTTCTACTATAAATATGTTCTTAAGTGCAAGCTGATCTGCCTGTGCTGCTGTAATGGTGGATGGGCCATTGGTGAAAATAGTTAGCTGGTCTGTCCAGTTGTGGAGCAGATGACTGAATTCAAAGGCGATGTCGCCATTGGCTAGTAAACCCGTTTTTTGCCCTTTATATTCGTACCCATGACAATATGGGCAATGTATAGCTGAGATTCCCCAGCAATCATCAAAGGATTCGATATTTGGCATCAGATCTTTTACTCCAGTTGCAAACAGCACTTTTTTTGCGGTAAGATCTTGATGGCCGGAGGTGGATACGAGAAACTGTTCTTTCTCTCTTTTTACTGCTGTAACCTGTGCATCCATGAACTGTGTTGTTGGGTATTGCAGGACTTGTTCCTTTCCAATTTCTGCAATAGCAGCGGGTGTTTTTCCATCTTGTGTAAGGAAATTGTGAGAATGAGGGGTATGGCGGTTGCAGGGCTTTCCACTGTCAATAACCAATACTTTTCTGATGGCTCTGCCGAGGGAGAGGGCCGCGGATAAACCGGCATAACTACCTCCGATGATGATGACGTCAAAGTTTTTAGTGATCATATGTATAAATTTTAATGTCTCATAAATGAGACATGATTGTGCAAATTTTTTTATATCCCGATTCCTTTGCTGAAGGAATACCAGGCAAATTTTTTGACGCTGTTTCGGGCAATTGAGCCTGCAGATTCTGCCTGAACTGCTGCATTGATCACGCTGCTAAAAAGGGTTAATATCCATTCTACAGTGAGATGTCTGCTGATCTGTCCGTTTTCCTGCAGCAGAAATATGATGTTTTTATAGTTCTCATACATGGCATCGTATTCGGCACAGGCTTCATTTTCAGTGTTATGGTGATGCTCGTGCCTGCTGTGGATTTTATTAAAAAAGGAATACTTTGCACCACAGTTTATTCCGGCATGCAGCATGTTTTCCAGCTGCACTAAAGGCACGGTGGAGCTGTTCATTGCCTCTGCCATCGATTTTCTGCATTTAAATTGCATATCTCTTTCGCAAAGCATGACCAGATCATTTCTGTCTTTAAAATAACGGTGTAATGTTCTTCGGGTGATCGCAGCTTTTTCCGCTACTTTTTCAAGAGGAGCAGAAAAGTCTTCGTTAAAGATCGCTATAGCTGCGTCTATGATTTTCTGTTGCGTATCTGTAGGATTCATTATGGCTGCAATATACGACATATTTCTCAAATGTGAGACATTCGATATTTCACACCGATTATGGTATCCAGCTGCCGTTCAACTTGACTTAACAAGCATTTAGCTTTCCCAGAGGTCGCCCATCGAATTTTCCGTTAAAAAATCAATAGTCGAAATATCTTTGGCAATACAAATTATTTAACTATTTATCTCATATTTTAAATTATTCTCAGATGAAACACAATGTTAATACTGTATTTTTTTACATGATAACAATGGCTGTTACCATACTTTACATATCCTGTACCCCTTCGGATGCAAATGGCATTAAACAGTCTGCTTCTTTTACAGGCAAATCATGGAAACTGCATAGTCTCTCTGTGGCACCAGCAATAGATTGGGATGTAGATGGAAAAAAGGAAACGGATATTTTGGCTAAGATGGAAGATTGTGAAAAAGACGATCTGCTGTTGTTGCGAAATGACAATACCATTGTGCGCAATGCCGGGAAACTGAAATGCGACCAGGACGATGAGCAGGAGAAGGAGACCGGGAGCTGGTCCTATGACAAAGCCAGTAAAAAACTAACAATAAAAGAAGATAACGATGCCCAGGTACTTAATGTTGTTGAATCCAGTGGCAACCGCTTCGTGGTAACGTATACCTGGAAAGCGACCAATGGCACCTCGCACCTAATGACCGCAGTATATAATTAAACAATAAAACTCTTAATAACAGGGAGGTAGCTCCTGCCTATATTAAATTCGAGCCCATTATCTAATACTAAGTAGGTTTTTCCAATATCCCGGTACAACTCCTGTACATAGTCTAAATTGATAATGACAGATCGGTGAATTCTTACAAATTTAGCCGGATCAAATTTTTGAGCAATCACACTTATTCCAAACGAACTTAAAAAAGACGTTTCTTCAGTATATATCCTGGTGTAATCGCCATCGGCTTTAAGGTACATGATATCATGAACAGAAATGTTTTTAAAGCGTTTTTGATGCTCTACCATGATCCGTTCAGGATAGCTATGCGGACTGGAAAATGTGCCCATGGCGAGTTGGGGAAGAGCGGCAGGTTTGCTCTTCAGGCGAGCCATGGTCTGATCAAAACGCTCCTTTGTATAGGGTTTCAGCAGGTAATCGATCACGTTGATTTCAAAAGCCCTGATCGCATATTTGTCAAATGCGGTAGTAAATATCACGTCGGGCACGTGGTCAATTCTTTGCAAAACTTCGAAGCCGTTGGCCCCGGGCATTTGGATGTCGAGAAATATCAGGTCCGGTTCCAGCATATTGATAAACTTAACCGCTTCGATACCATTAGAACATTCGCCGGCAACAAAAAAATCAGCATATGGTTCTAAATACTGTTTAACTAATACTCTGCCGTGATCTTCATCATCTATCACCAAAACAGATTTCCTTGACATCTACCTTTGTTTTATGGATTTAAAATTATTAAGGCTAAGATACAACAGAATGATATAAATTAATAATCACTAAAATTGTATAATGAAACATCATCAGCCAATACAACGTTCTGAACGTACCACTACACGAGAGATTGCGCTGTTCATCTTCGTTTTGCTGGTCATGAGCATTTTGTATGGAACACCCCGGTTGTTTTCACAAGGGTTTAGCGCTGCTTTTCTTTTGGAAACAGGTGTAGATTGCCTGATGATGACTATTGCATGTCTTCCGATTTGGTGGCTGCACTTTCGTAAGCTGGTCCATCTGCCAATGAAAACGAGGTTTGCCCTGCATATCCTTACAGCTTTTCTTTATTATGGCATTTGGGCTGGCCTGTATTACTTATATAATCCTATGGTCGGATTACCAACAATGAACCGAAACCAGTTTTTCCAGAATATCGGTCCTAATTTGCTTTTTTATATTCAGGTTTTCAGCTCCTTACATATTGATTTGTTTTTTCGTGAACGTGAGGCGCAGCAACTTCGTGAACAGGAACTCAGGGAGCTGGCATTCAAAGGAGAAATCAATGCGTTAAAAGCACAAATCCAGCCCCATTTTCTATTTAATACCCTCAATAGCATCAGCGCATCTCTGCCTGGCGAGCAGGAACATAGCCGGGTGCTCATTGCCCGGCTGGCAGATACCTTTCGTTATGCGCTCCAGTCCACACAGCAGGACCTGGTTCCCTTGTCACAGGAATTGGACTTTATGCATACCTATCTTTCCTTAGAGCAAGGTAGATTTGGAAAAAGGCTGGCTTTTTCGATCGAAGGCACCGAAGGAACAGCTGAGATTTTAATTCCTCCAATGCTACTTCAGCCTTTTGTTGAAAATGCGATTAAACATGGCATTGAGCCATCAATAGAAGGGGGAAGCGTAATCATCAGCTGCATTCGGGAAAGTAAGAAAGTCGGGATCTATATTGAAAACACCGGAAGCCCGTATGTGGGAAACCCGGAGGATCTGTTTCTGGGTAAGGGTGTGGGTGTAAAGAATACCGCCAAAAGGCTGGAAAATCAATTTGCGGAGAAACTACAGGTTTCCATAAACGATAAAGGCGGACTGAGGATTCACTTTTGCATTCCAGGTTAGCAGAATTGCCCTGTTGGTTGTTAAAAGAGATTAGACTGGCTTTTTACACTTTTTATCGCCTGTTATTGCATTTGACAGAAAAAAAAACTGCCCGATGTTTTGCTGATATACATTTGCCAGCATGAAAAAAACAATTTTATATGGCAATATGGTGTTGCTTTTGCTGGTAGTAGCTGCTTTTACCTCATGCAGCAAGAAAAAAGAACTGCCCATTGAAGAAGAAGAACTTAATTTTACCAATATTGGTAGTGTTAGCAATTTGCCGGGTTTTGGTAAGAGTGATGATATGCCAGAAGGCATTCCATTTGAACTACCAAAAGGATTAAGGTTTGTATCAAGACCTGATCATCCATTTGACCCTGATTTAAGTAAACTACATGGCAACATGAATACTTTTTATGTTGGTAATGCTTAATGTTGCACCTAGTAGGATTCAAAATGGGATGTTAATGGGTAGGGTAAGAATTAATGTGCCACCTAATGGAAGAGGACCTGGTGGTAAAAAGGACACTATAACTGTATATTTAGGTGTTGCATGCATGAATTCTTCTAAAGGTTTACCCTGGGAGGATAATCAAGAACCAGATACCCGTAATTATGTTATTGGAAAGGGTACTCATATCCCGTATGTAGTTACCAGCAATGCCGAAGTTTTAAAGTTTTTGTCATTATTAGAGGATAAACCCCACTTAAATCTTACAAGGCATCAAAATCCTTTGGATGTTTATGACCCTGATTATGTAGAACCCGAATGGATGAAACCCTACAACACCATACAAACCATGTTCTGGAAAATAACTGATGGTAACGGTCTGGAAGAAGCAGATATCAGGGAACTCCTAAAGGCTATTGAAAATAAAAAGACGTAACGCTCCGATAAACCTGGCCTCCGTTTTATAACTACGTAAACATCACTACCAGGGATGGCTCTTTCAGAATTGCCATATGACAGTCACAGATGCCTCCTTAGTTTAGAATTTCAATGGTATTATTCTTATTTTTGGCGATTATATAAGAATAAGGGGGATGATAAATGCCAGTTAAGATTCCGAATAATTTGCCAGCGATTGAGCTTTTAAAGAAGGAAAATATATTTGTTATGAGTGATCTGAGAGCAGATACTCAGGATATTCGCCCAATGCGTGTGCTTATCCTTAACCTGATGCCTCTTAAAATATCTGCTGAAACAGATTTTGTACGTTTATTATCCAACAATCCTTTACAGGTTGAAGTTGAATTTTTAAGACTCGATTCCCACACTTCTAAAAATATATCTGAAGAACATCTGGAAATGTTTTATAAAGGTTTTGGCGAAATAAAGGGAAACTTTTATGATGGTTTGATCATTACCGGCGCTCCTGTAGAAATGCTGGAGTTTGAGGAAGTAAGCTATTGGAATGAGATCACTCAAATCTTTGACTGGGCCAGAAAACACGTTACCTCAACGCTCTATATTTGCTGGGCGGCTCAGGCTGCGCTCTATCATTTTTATGGGGTAGAAAAAAAGCCATTAAAGGAAAAATTATCCGGGGTTTTCAAGCATACTGCCAATGAAAAGGGGCATTCCCTGTTAAGAGGCTTTGACGACGAGTTCTTTATTCCTCATAGCAGACATACCACAATATTGAAATCGGATTTGACTGATAAGGAAGATCTTCGTATCCTGTCAGAATCTTCGGATGCAGGGGTAGCCATTGTATTTTCCCGGGGCGGGCGTGAATTTTATCTTACTGGTCACTCAGAATACGCTCCCCTAACCCTTCATGAGGAATATGTAAGAGACCGGAATAAAGGTCTTGATGTACCTGTACCGAAAAACTATTACCGGGATAATGATCCAGAGAATGCGCCATTGGTATGTTGGACAAGCCATGCGAATTTACTCTTCAATAATTGGCTCAACTACTTTGTTTACCAGGAAACACCTTATAATCTGGAGGACGTGGGTAAATTGGGAGAGATTGTTCAAAATAGTTAGCTATCTTATCAAACACTTGATGATTTCTATGGCTAAATAATATCTGGTCTTTGATCTCTGACATGCAGGAACGACCACCACAAATAATTTTACTTAATTATTTAACAGACTTATTTATATTTATTTAAGATTAAGGAAAGCAAGATAGTTTCCTTTTCTCCAAACACCTGTATTCATCTTAAGTCTCTTTATATGAACAATATCTTAAGCACGCCTAAAAAAGAGACCGAATATCAAAGTTATATGGTTTATGCTTTGACCCTCGTCTGGTTTTTGACAACGGCAATAGTCACTATTATAGAGCTGTTTTATTTTCCAGACCTGTGGTACCGTTGGCTACTGTTGATAGGAGTTATGTTTTTTATTGCTGCTTTTAATCTTAGCCTAAACTATTTCCGGCGTAGCCGAGAGGCCAGCTGGTCGTTTACCATCATGTTGTGGCTGTACATTACCATTCACTGTTACACGGCAGGTGGGATTTTTGCACCCGGTATTCTATCGCAAACAAGTGTTATACTCACTGCCGGATTTTTACTGGGTCGCAGGGGCGGGTTGGCCATCGGTTTATCGACCATCGTTGCAGACTTTGGGTTAGCTTATCTAGAAATAAAAGGCCTTTTACCAATTGCTGCAGTTGAACATGACCCTATCAGCCGCTGGTTTAGCGCTATTATCCCTTTTGGTACCATCCTGGTATTGCAATATTATGCGGTCAATCACATGCGCAACAGTTTAATAAGCTTACAAAAGGAAATTATAAGGCGTAAAGATGCGGAAATTATTAAAGACAAAACGGTCTATGACCTTGGTGGGCGGGAAAAGGAACTCAAAGATTATAAGTATGCGTTAGATATTTCTTCCATTGTAAGTATTACAGATGTGGATGGCCACTTTACCTTTGTAAACGAGAATTTCTGTAAGATCAGTAAATACGGCGCCGCTGAATTATTGGGCCAGTCTCATAGCCTGCTATGGTCGGGTGAGCATCCTGCAGAGTATTTCGAAGGGCTCGTATCTGCTATGCAGGAAGGAAAGTCTTATAGAGGCGAATTTTGCAATAAGGCCAAGGACGGCTCTTTCTATTGGGTGGATACTACTATTGTTCCGTTTTTGAATGAAGAAGGAAAAGTCTATCAGTATATGTCCATCAACCGTGACATTACACGAAAGAAGAATGCTCTGGAGCAAATACGGGCCAGCGAGGAACGCTATAAGGCTATAATTGCCGTTTCAAATACTGGCGCGTGGGAATATAATGTTGATACCAACCAAGTATGGTACAGCGCACAATATTTCGCTATGCTCGGAATAGAGAAGCCTGACGGTGTTTGGGAAGACACTGAAGGCAAGTCATGGGTTGACCGCCTCCACCCTGATGACCGCGAACGTGCAGTTGAAATTTTCGATAAATTTTTATTGGAGGGAACCACAGAATTATATGAGAGCTTTTTCCGGATGCGGCATAAAAATGGAGATTGGGTTTGGATCTGGTCGCGAGCCAGGAGGCTGCATGATAAGGATGGCAACATCACCAATATTAGCCTGGGTACCCACACTGATATTTCAGAGCGTGTAAAAGCAGAGGAAAAGATAATGGAAAGTGAACGACTGATTAAAAAAATCACCAGCCAGGTTCCTGGGAATACCTATATGTTTGAAATAGAAGAAAGCGGCAAACCAAATATACTTTTCGTTAACCGCGGTAATGAGGATTTTAATTACACCACCAGTCTGGAAGATATTTCGCGCGATGGGAACAAAGTACTGGAAGTTTGGCATGAAAGCGACCGGGCCCTTCTTCATGAAAAGATGAAAGAGGCTTACCAGTCGGAAGCCCCAATAAGCTTTCAATACCGGATTGTCGTCAATGATAGAATACGGTGGCGCTGGCTGCAGGCCGTTCCCGAAAAAAACGAGCAGGGTAAGGTCGTCTGGTACGGCGCAACCCGAGACATTACAACCCTGGTCGACTACATCGCTTCGTCTGAACAGATCCTGTTCGATATCTCTCATGTCTTGCGTAGACCGATTTCCTCCATGTTGGGCATTACTTCAATCATCAACGAAGGCGATCTTGATCATGAGGAATTATTGTATTTCGCCCGTCAATTGCATCCAGTCGCTAAAGAACTGGATAAGTTTATGATAGAATTAAACCGGGTGTACGAACAGAAACGACAAATTAATTCGCTGAATATTGATTTTTCTTCGCTGGTTGATAAGCGTAATTCATTATTTAAGCAGGTGGAATAGTGTGTTTATCTTCTGACTGTGTATTTCAAATAAAGTAACCTCTTTATTTCGCTCCAAATTGGCCGCGTAATGGATGGGTGCGTTTAGAACACCTTTCATTTATAGGACATTCGAGCATAGCCTGCTGACCCTCAAAGACAAAGGATTGCTCTTTCGGGAGCAATCCTTTCGATATTCGGAGATAAATCCGATTAGTACCCAGCGCCGGAGTCGAACCGGCACGGTTTCCCACAGGTGTTTGAGACCAGCGCGTCTACCAATTCCGCCAGCTGGGCATTTGCTTGATTAGCGGGTTGCAAATGTATAAATTGAATAACTAATTACCAAGATTTATTTGAATTATCTTCTTTAAGCTTTTTATCTACCCAGAAAGGAGCAAAAGGAAGTAGTGAAGCTACACCAATTAGCGCCGATTTCTTAAAACTCCATTTGTATTCCATCCAGGCCATAATTAACAGTACCACATACATCATAAACAGCACACCATGCGCCCAGCCTGTATATTTAACTGCCAGGGGCATTTCTGCCCAATATTTTAAAGGCATGGCAATAAATACCAGCAATACATAAGAAATTCCTTCGGCTACGGCAACTTTTCTAAAAATAGATAATGTATTCATACAATTGATTTGATGCCGAAAATACCTCAAATAAACATTGTAAAAAAGGCCAAAGGCGCTTTTTTACAATGTTTTAACAAGTTTAAACCTGGAAAAACCATGGTTAACTGCCGGAATTTACCAGCCTAAATTTGGAACAAGACTAGGGTTCCTGTCCCTTTCAACTCCAGGAATTGGCCACAAATAATGTTTATCCTCAAATTTGGCAGTATAAAGCTTATTGCCTAAGGCATCCTTTACATCCTTATTCATTAAACCTTTTGCCAGTTTCCACCTGATGAGGTCGTAATACCTTAAACCCTCTGCAGGAAACTCTACTGCACGTTCCTGCATGATCCGCTTAAATACAGCATCGTGGTCTCTTGCTTCAAGCCAGGCCGGTCCGCTGTTGATACCAGGCATATTGGTAGATGGTCTTTTACGTACCATATTGATGTATTTTACTGCATCATTTATATTTCCGGCCTCATTGTAACATTCGGCCAGCATCAGCAATACATCGGCATATCTGATGATCGGAAAATTAATAGGCACATGGTCCCTATTGTTCGGTGGTAATTTGCCGCCCATATCTCCTTCAGGTACAAATTTTCTGAACAGGTACAGATAATTGCTTTTATACCTGTTGATGACGATAAAGCCGTTTACAGTAGCCACGTTTGGATTGTAAACAAACTCCGTCATCTTATTGGCATTACCTATAAAGCCAAGGTAATTGGTATAAGGCAAAATAATGGTCTGCTTCATCCTCGGGTCCCTGTCTTCGTACATGGCCAGCAATTTGGCCTTGTTTTTAGGATAAGCTGCTACGGTCTTAAAATCAGCAGATAAGGTAGCCTTCAATGTTTCTTCCCTAACGGTATTGCTGCCATTATAACCTGGAATATAATTGTCCCAGTTAAAAGGATGGCCATCTTTGGTCTCATAGCTGTCCACCAGCTCAACAGAAGGCATCACATTATTCCAGCTGGTGCCTAAAGTTGCATTGGAGCCCATATAATGGGCATAAGGCATACCGGCAAGAAAGCCCACTTCAGAATAGGTTTGGATGGCAAAGATCATTTCACTGCTCTCATCTCCCCCTGGTAGAAACAAGCCTGCATAGTCTGGATACAACTGGTATCCATAACCTTTACCACTCGGATCAAGCACAATTTCTTCAAAATCCTTAGCGGCCAGATCGTATTGTTTATTGTATAAATAAACCTTTCCCCTGAGTGCATAAGCTGCACCTTTAGTGGCCCTGCCATTCTCGGCCGGGGCCTGTTTGGCAGGAAGTACATTAATAGCATCTGTTAAATCCTTTAAAATAAAGTTCCTGGTTTCCTGAGCAGTTGCTCTTGGCTTTTTAAGCTCCATGTAATCTTTGTCGTAATCGGTAGTTTCGTCATACAAAGGGACGCCGTCAAAATGGGTGAGCAGGAAATTATAAAATAAAGCGCGCAGAAACTTTGCCTCTGCCGTGATCTGCGATTTCAATGCATCATCGAGTGAAGATGCAGCAATGCTTCTGATTGCTTTGTTGGCTCTGGCAACGCCCTCGTAACTGTTAGACCACCTGTCTGTTACATAGCCGGTACGGGAAGACCAGGAGCCGTTACTGATTTCTCCATACCCGGCATCATCATAGCCAATGCCAATATCGGAAAGGCAATCCATACCAAAAAACTTATTGTAAGTCTGACTTAAATTCAGGGCTGCATAAACTGCTGCAATCCCCTGACGAGCCTGTGCAGGGGTTTTCCAGAACAGATCGGTATTCAATTTATCCTGAGGAGCCACATCCAGCTTATAACAGCCAGGCAATACTGCTGTCAGGCCAAGTAAAATTGCCAGTAGATATATATTCTTTTTCATCTGTTTTATTATTAAAAAGTTAAATTCATTCCAAAAACAGCTTGTTTTACGTTCGGATAAGCCATGCCGGAAACTTCCGGATCTAAACCTTTATACTTGGTAAAGGTGAAATAATTTTCAAGTGTGGCATAAAAACGGATCTTTGAAGCTTTGAGTTTTGACAATACATTAGATTGTAATGAATAGCCCAATTGAATATTCCTGATCTTCAGGAAAGACATATCCTGTACCCAAAAGTCGCTGGAGCGGGTATTTCTGTTGTCGTTTAGCAGCAACCTTGGATAGGTAGCCGTTGTAGTGCGCCCAGGATACCATCTTCCATCTGCTATTTCCTGATTTATGATGCGGGACCACCTCAGCACGGGGTTGTAATAATCATTTTGAAAATAGGTTTTTATTCCGCCTACTCCATCAATCATTGCTGAAAAATCGAAGCCTTTATAATTGGCCCCTAAAGTGAAGCTATAGAAAAACTGCGGATTAGACCCTTTCCCTACATTGGCCCTGTCGTTATCATCTACAATTCCATCGCCGTTTACATCTTTAAACAGGAAATCTCCAAGTTCGGGTTTTCCATACGGAAAAGCATTGAGCCTTCTCTTCTTGGTTGGATCTGTTTCAGGATCATTCGGATCAAAGGGGGCATTGGCAATTCTGTCTGCTACCCATTGTACATCCTCTGGCGTCTGTATGATTCTATCTACCAGTAAAACGTACTGGGTATTGATAGGTAATCCTTCCTTAATCATTGAAGTTCCCGAAAGCGAATATTCACTTCCTTTAAATTTGAGTACCTTATTTGCATTAAAGGTGAAATTAGTACCTACAAAATAACCTACTTCGCCAATTTTATCTTTCCAGTTTAAGCCCAGCTCTATTCCCCTGTTTTGTACTTCGGCACTGTTTTGCGGCGGTATAGAAATGGTACCATTAACCAATGGGGCAGGCAAGCTGATCAATATGTTTTTGGTGAGTTTATTGTAGGCATCCAGATTACCCGACAAACGGTTGCTAAAAAGACTAAAATCAAGTCCCAAATTGGTTACATAGGTAGATTCCCAGGATAAACCGAGGTTAGGGAACCTGGTTTGATAAAAACCATTTACCGGCGCATTGTTAAAAGAATACAGGACAGACGACAACACAGAAATAGACTCGTAATCGCCCACTGCATTGTTACCTAAAGCACCATATGAGGCCCTGAATTTTAAATCATTTAACCAGGTTGATTTCAGCGATTTCATAAATTCCTCTTCGGAAATTCTCCATCCTATAGAAGCTGAAGGAAAATTTCCCCAGCGGTTGGCCTGCGTAAACCTGGAAGATCCATCTCTTCTGATGTTCAGTTCCAATAGGTATTTGGAATCCCAGGCCATATTCAACCTTGCAAAATAGGAATGCATGGCCCAGTCTCCATCCAATGTACCGGTTGCTGTGGCCACGCCGGTAGCCCCGTTAAGTTGCGTAAGGTTCTCATCGATAAGCCCTTGTTTGGTTACCGCAAGGTTTTCAGCAAGATACCTTTCCTGACTTCCGCCAACCATTAATTTCATGTTCAGCTTATCCAACGTTTTTTCATAGGATGCATCAAAATCCATAAAGTTCCTGACATTGTTGATGTCCTGTTTCTGAACATATAAAGCTACCGCACCAGGTACCAGAATGGTATTGGTCTGGAAATTCCAGCGGTCGTTTTGCGTAGGAATTGTAGTAATTTTATTGTCAAACAAGTTATAGTTATAAGAAGCATTGACGTTAAGCCCCTCCATAGGATTTACGTTTACATAAAACCGGCTGACAAGGGTATTCGTTTTATTAGTCCCTTTAACCTGGTTCACATAAAAAATAGGCGACAGTGCAACAGAGTTTTCTTCCGAATTATTGGTTCCGCCATACCTGCCATCCGGATGTCTTGGAACTACGGTTGGTACGGCAAGAATGGAGTTGATGAACATACCTTCCAATTGCTGACTTCCCCTATCCTTTGTAGAATAAGTTCCGTTTAAATTCATACCTACTTTTAACCAGCTTGTAGCCTGTAACTGGGTATTAGACCGGAGGCTGTACCGTTGAAAGCCGGTATTTTCTATCATTCCAGGATTATTGGCATAATTGAATGACATAAATGAAGTGAGCTTATCTGTACCTCCCGATACCGAAACATTATGGTTTACGGCTGTTACGTCTCTGAAAAGGCCATCTGCCCAATTGGTATTTGGCCAAAGCAGTGGATCGCCACCTGCATTGTCACGCCATTTCTGGATGTTTGCTTCGGTAAATACCGGTGCTACAGCCGAATTTTTTGCAGCTTCATTCAGCAGTTCCATATACCGTACACTGTTGTCTACCAATGGCATCAGGTGTCCTACTGACTGCATGGTGGCATAACCATCATAACTGATGGAAAATTTACCTTTTACACCTTGCTTGGTGGTAATCAACAATACACCATTAGCTGCCCGGGAGCCATAAATTGCAGCTGAAGAAGCATCTTTCAATACCGAAACAGAAGAAATGTCCTGAGGTGAGACTCTCGAAATGTCGCCTTCCACTCCATCAATGATCACCAAAGGGGCAGAATTGTTCAGTGTTCCCTGGCCTCTGATGAGTAGTGAGGCATTGCCACCCGGATCTGCATTTCCTGATTTCACGTACAAGCCTGGTGCAAGTCCGGTAAGTAAAGAAGAAACATTGGTAATTGGCCTGGAATCGGCAACTTTAGCAATGTCAATGGAAGCTACTGCACCGGTCAGGTTTACTTTTTTCTGCGTGCCGTAACCTACCACCACCACCTCGCTCAAATCAGCAGATTCTGCTTTAAGCTCCACATTAACAACATTGCGGCTGGCAACAGCTACTTCCTGGGTAGCCATGCCCATATAGCTAAACACAAGCACCGCATTGTCTTTATCAATGCTGATGGAATACTTCCCGTCGCTGTTGGTTACTGCCCGTTTGCCGGTACCTTTTACTTCGATATTTACACCAGGTATGGAAGTTCCCTTTTCATCTGTTACGATACCTGTAATGGTACGCTGCTGGATATTGACCAGGACAGGACTGTTGTTCTCTTTTTTTACGATCACCGTATTGCCATTTAGTACATAGCTCAGGCCCTGCCCTTCAAAACAGAGTGCCAAAATTTCTTTCAGTCCTTTTTGCTTTACGCTAATACTAACAGGATGGGCATTTTTTAGCTGGCTTTCTGTAAAAAGAAAATCGACATCTGTTTGCTCTTTGAGTAGCCTAAACACTTCTTTAAGCGATTTTTGCGTTACATTGAGACTGGCCCTTTGGGCCAATGCGTGATTGGCATTTGCAGAAAAAGCAAATACCAAACTCATTAATAACATTAGCTTTAACATCATAAGCTGTTTTAAATAGCGCTGCCAGAAAGCTGGGGCGCTTACCCTAAAATTTTCATACATTTGTATATGGTTTAAAAAAATGAATAACGACGTTTATTAAGCCTAAAAATGTTCTCAGAACATTTTCAGAAGCCTGATGTGCAGCAACACAAAAGGCTTTTGTTTTTTAAGTAAGCTTCTAATACATAATGGTAACGCTCCTTTCTTTTCTTACAATTTTCACATTAACCAATTGTTCTATATAGGCCAATAACTCATCTATGCTTTTCTCCCTTGAAAAGGTACCCCCCAATTTATCCTGATTCTTAGGCTTTCCGATGATCTTATAATCAATGTCGTACCAACGGGAAATTTCATTCATCACTTCTTCCAGGCTCAGGTAGTCGAAAGAAAAATATCCTTTTTTCCAGGAAATAGCGTTATTTACATCTACCTTAAGTTTCTTCATCTCGGTTTCCGATTTTCGGTAAGCCTGTTCTCCGGGAACCAGGTTCATATACCTGTTGCCCTGGTGACTGACCTCTACACTACCTTCAATTAAAGTTGTTGCAGTTTCTGCAGCTTTATAGGCAGAAATATTAAACTCCGTACCGGTAACGCGAATATCCATACCCTCACTTTCTACCACAAAGGGCAGGTTCACATTTTTTGCAACATCAAAATAAGCTTCACCAACAATCCTCACCCTTCTTTCCTTACCTGTAAACCGGTTAGGATAAAACAGTTTGGTTTCTGAATTTAACCAAACATTGGTCCCATCTGAAAGTGTAATCTGGTACTGTCCGCCCCTTGGAATAGAAAGTGTATTTTCTACTATTTTAGCAGTAGAGAGGTTATTCCCAGCATTATACTGAATGAGTCCGCCCGCTATTTTACTGATTTTTACATCGCCTGAATGCCCCAGTATACCTGCTGCCTGATCGTCCAGATCAATCACTTCTCCGCTTCCCAGTTGCAGAGTAGCTGCCTTTGTACCTGGTTTTACAGCCTTAACAGAAGTCTGCAGCACTTTATTTTCTTTGTGCCCCGGCAAAAACCACCAGCCAATTGCCAAAGTAAGGAGCAACGCAGCCGCAGCAGTTAGCTGGTAAACCGGCATCAGCCATTTCTGCTTAAGGGGTTTGGCAGCACCGATCTTATCCTCTATCTTATCAAAGATCTCTTTCCGGACTTCTTTTTTATGTACTTCATCCTTCCAGTTCCAGCCACTTTGCCTGGAACGTTCATCCAGCCACTGTTCAACCCAGGCAGTCTCTTCCCGACTGCTTGTGCCATTCAAATATTTCTCTATGAGTGCATTTATGCTCTCCTTATTCATATTGATCTTCTTTAATGAGACAATCTTTCCATTTCTTGTCTAACGGAACGTAATTTCATTAAAGAGTCTTTTTATGGAGTTTGGGGGTATACCTTTTTTAAAAAAAATATTTTTACTGAAATAAAAAGCAAAAGATAAACAATACATGGAATTTGGAAAGCCCGAGGCGCAAGTGCCTTAAAGAATAATTGATCTGTTTTTTAACGGTCTGGTCGCTCACCTCCATCAAAGCAGCAATTTCGCGGTTAGACAAACCTTCCTCCCTACTTTTTTTATAGGTTTCCCGCATTCTTTCAGGCATTTTATCAATTTCCTGATTTACAAATACTGCCAGCTCATTTTTGATGAGCTGATCTAATGCATTCGGTTCATGATCTTTTAGAAAAGTTATAAAACCATCTATCAGTTCGGTTTTGTGTGCGTGGTTACGAATATGACGGAGTGCTTTACGGCCAGCAATGGTTAAAGCATAAGCTTTAAAGGAATGGACGTGCCCCAGCTTCCCTTTCAGGTTCCAGATGGTTAAAAAAGTATCCTGAATAATGTCTTTTGCTTCGCTTTCATTATGGATAATCCGCTGAACATAAAGGAAAAGTGTTTCCCAGTATTTTTCATACAGGACTGTAAAGGCCTGGTAGTTTCCGGCGTTCAATTCCTCAAGTATTTTTTTTTCGTCAAGGCTGGTCATATCATTCCATTTGATAGCATGGGTACGTTACCGAATCGTAAGAATAAATATAACATTAAGTTTATAACTTAACCAAAATTTAAACAAAAAAACATATTGACATTCAAACTTAATGATCTGCTGCTGCTTTCGCGATGCTTTCCCTGATACGGATTAAATATTTATTCCGGTAATACAGGTCTTTGATTAGGACAAGTACCCGCTCCTGTTCCTCAGCATCCAGTGTTTCAAAAGCGACGGTCTGCTTTAAAATGTCGTCAGCAATGGCCTTTTCAACCAGGTCGACTTCTTTGGTTAAGGAAGCCAGCTTAAGGGGGTCGGGATCAAACTGCAGGTCCATAAGCGTTTCATTGACCTCCATCATTTCTATTAAAAAACTTTGCGGCAGGATATAGTTCTCGCCCTCCTTTAAAAGCCCTTTTAACTCCAGTATATACTGCAGGCGTTTTTGCGGATCGCTCAATACCTGATAAGCTTTATTGTTGATGGTACTCAGTTCCAATACCTCTGCCTGCTTTTCTTCACTTTCATTGATGTAAAAATCCGGATGGTATTTTTTGCTCAACGCATAGAATTGCTGTTTTACAACAGTTACATCCGGATTAAAGCTCAGTGGCAGGCCATAAAAGCTAAAATAGTCTGTCATGCACTAATGCTTAAAGAAAGCTTTAAAGATATCATTCCCGAGCACAAATACCATCAGCGACAGCAGCATTACAAAACCTACAATCTGTGCACGCTCCATAAATTTATCGCCCAGGGGTTTTCCTTTGATCATTTCGATGATCAGGAATACCACATGACCCCCATCTAAAGCCGGGATAGGCAATAAATTCATAAATGCCAGTGCAATAGATATAAAGCCTGTAGAAGCCCAGAACCTAGCCCATATCCACTCGCCACCATAAACTTTACGTGCAATCTCTACCGGGCCTGAAAAAGCCTTATTGGGTTTGATTTTCCCTGTAATTACCTTCCATATCCCTTTTGCATTGTCGCTAAAAGTTTTCCATGCCTGATCAATACCTACGGGTAAAGCCGCAAAAAAACCATATTTGAGCGTTTCTTCTTTGATCTCATCGGCATTAAAGAAAAGGCCCATTTTTCCTGCAGTATCCAACGCTACATTCACATCCAGCAATTGCCCGCTTCTGTTTATTTTAAAATCTACTGTCTTGCCTTTATATTTTGTGAGCTCTTCCTTAACATCTTCATCATATTTTACAGGTTTGCTGTGTACAGATACGATCCTGTCGCCAGCTTTTAAGCCGGCCTTATCAGCTGGCAAGCCCGGGGGCACACTGTCGATAGTTGCAGTAAGCAACGGTTTACGGCTGATAAATGCCTCAATACCTAAGTCAGAAACTTTGTTCAATATGTTGTCGGGCACTTTAATATCAATGGTTTTATTGCCACGCACTACCGTAAGGTTGGTATTGCCCAGTAAAACTTTTGAACTGATCAGCTCTTCAAAACGAATTACTTTATTGCCATTTACAGCAATTACCCGATCTCCTTTTTGCAGACCGATCTCTTTACCTATACTGCCAGGGTTTATCCCGCTCACAACAGAACTATTGGCAATATAAGTTTCGCCATATTTAAAGGTCAGCATCCAGAAAATAAAAATACCAACCACTATATTTACAAATACACCACCAAGCATTACAATGAGGCGCTGCCAGGCAGGTTTTGATCTAAACTCCCAGGGTTGTGCCGGCTGTTGCATCTGCTCGGTATCCATAGATTCGTCTATCATCCCTGCGATCTTCACATAGCCACCCAATGGCAGCCAGCCAATGCCATATTCACAATCGCCCTTTTTAAAGCTAAACAGCTTAACACCCCATGCATCAAAGAACAGGTAGAATTTCTCTACTTTAATCCCAAAGGCACGTGCCGCCAAAAAATGTCCCAACTCATGTAAAATTACCAATATTGATAATCCCAGAAGTAACTGGGCCGCCATAATCAATCCACTCATATTTTTATTTTAATGTTCTGTTTAGATGCTAAAATTCTATTTTGTTACTAATTGGTCTGCTAATATACGGGTATACTGATCTGTTTCTAAATAATTATTCAGGCTGGGGCTCTCAATAAAACCAATATTATCCATACAGACCTCAATTACATCACTCATTTGTAAAAACCCTATCCTGTCCTGTAAAAATGCACCCACTACCACTTCATTGGCCGCATTAATAATGCAGGGCATATTGCCCCCCTTCCGCAGCGCAGTATAAGCCAGGTCCAGGTTTCTGAATGTCTTTGAGTCTGCCTGGTAAAAGTTCAGTTCAGGATAATCAATAAAGTTAAAACGCTTAAAATTGCTGCTTATTCTGTCGGGATAAGCAAGCGCATAATGGATTGGCAGTTTCATATCAGGTAAACCCATCTGTGCCTTCATCGATCCATCGTTAAACTGTACCAGTGAATGCACAATAGATTGGGGGTGTACAATCACATCAATCTGATCTGCTTCCAGTCCAAACAGCCATTTGGCTTCTATCACTTCCAGTCCCTTGTTCATCAGCGAAGCTGAATCAATTGTAATCTTTGCACCCATTACCCAGTTGGGATGTTTTAGTGCTTCGGCCTTGGTAACCCCCATTAAAAAAGAATGATCTTTCCCTCTGAATGGCCCCCCGGAAGCGGTAAGATATATTTTTTCGACCGTATGGTTATTTTCGCCAACCAGGCATTGGAAGATAGCGGAATGCTCCGAATCTACGGGCACAATCTTCACTCCTTTTTCTTTTGCCAGACGTGTAATCAGGTCGCCCGCCACTACCAAAGTCTCTTTGTTGGCTAATGCGATATCCTTTCCTGCATTGATGGCTTCAATTGTAGGTCTTAAACCTACTGATCCTACGAGAGCGGTAAGCACCAGGTGTACCTCATCTAATGCTGCAGCTTCGCAAAGTGCTTCCTCACCAGCCAGCACTTTAATACCTGTACCAGAAAGTGCAGCTTTTACTTTTGCATATTTGCTTTCATCAGTAATTACCACCAGTACCGGATTAAACTTTAAGCCCTGCTCAATCAATAAATCAGTGTTGGACTGGGCAGTAAGTGCCAAAACTTTGTACAGGTCAGGATTACTCCCGATTACTTCTAAAGCCTGTGTACCTACAGAACCCGTAGCACCTAAAATGGATATATTTTTCAATTAATTCTCCTCTGTTCTTCGTCTTCAGGACGAGTTATAAAACTACTTAAGTCATCCGCAATCTTCCTGTCATTGGCCAGGCGCGGAACTTTATTTTGTCCACCTAGCTTTCCCTGCGCCTTCATATAGCGCACAAAAGCATCTTTTTGCAAAGACCGGATGATCAAAGGTTGCAATATTTTCCCTTCAATCAGGTCAAAATAATAAATATTCTTTTTCTGAAGGGCTTCGTCTACCTTTTTACTAAAAGCGGCCATGTCTTCAGGGAAGCTGGCAAACTCTACAAACCACTCATGATAAGGAAGTTCTCCTTTAGGGGTATTTACCTGGGGGGCAACTGTAAATTCGGTAATGCCTACTCCCTCTTCATTGGCAACTGAAAGTAAGGCATGCTCTACTTCCTCACCAATCACATGCTCACCAAAAGCCGAGATAAAATGTTTGATCCTGCCTGTTACCACAATTTTATAAGGATCTTTTGATACAAATTTCACAGTATCGCCAATCACATAGCCCCAAAGACCGGCATTTGTATTCAAGATCAGTACATAATTTACACCTATTTCTACCCCGGCAAGGCTTAAACGGCTGGGATGGTCATTATAAAACTCATCTGCAGGGATAAATTCGTAGAACATGCCTGCATCTGCCAGCAGCAGCAGGCCTTTATCGTCCTGCTTGTCCTGATAAGCAATAAAACCTTCCGATGCCGGATAAGTTTCAATAGCATCAATTTTACGTCCGATGCTTGCTTCAATTTTGGCACGATAAGGCTCAAAATTTACCCCACCATAAACAAACAGTTCAAAATTCGGAAAAATGTCTTTGATCTTTTTACCACCGGAGCGCGCAGCCAGCCGGTCAAAATACATCTGTACCCATGGCGGAATTCCGGAGATCAGGGTCATATCCTGATGGATCGTTTCCCCCACTATGGCATCCACCTTTTCCTCCCAGTCCTCGATGCAATTGGTCTGATAAGAAGGAAGGCGGTTTTTCTGCAAATAAGCAGGAACAAGATTGGCCACAATACCCGACAAGCGGCCTACATTTATACCATTCTTTTTGGTCATTACAGGGCTACCCTGTAAAAAGATCATCTTGCCATCAATAAACCGCACATTTCCGGTTTCATGCACATAGGTCAACAACGCATTTCGCGCTGCTTTAATGTGTTCCGGCATAGATTCTTTTGAAATGGGGATGTATTTTATACCCGATGTTGTTCCGGATGTTTTGGCAAAATACTGTGGTTTGCCCTTCCACATCACATCCTTTTCTCCGGCAACTACCCTGTCTATATAAGGCCTCAGTTCTTCATAATCCCTTATGGGAACCTGCTTTTTAAAATCTGCATAATCCTTTATCCCAGCAAATTTATGGTCTTTGCCAAAAGCAGTGTTTTTTGCAGCACCAACAATTTTAAGAAGGGTATCCTCTTGTGCTTTTATAGCGTTTTTTTTCCATCTGTTGATGCCTTTAATTACAAAGGCAGCAAATGGCTTGCTCAATGCAGCTTTTAATCCCATAATATATTAAACTATATTATGAATAATGTCAGGCTCGCCTTCTCCTTTATATTCACTCATCATTTTCCTGTAAGCAATAGTTAAGGCCACACTGGATAACGGAACAATGATAAAAGAACTCAAAACATTAATAAAGAAAGCTATAACCGGCCATTTCAGGTAACTAAAAAACAAGTACAACACATGAAAGCCACCCAATACCAGCAACAGCAACAAGATCTTGGTAAAATTTCCTTTAGTGGTTGCCAGACTAAATTTAATGGATAAAAATGGGGGGAGGTTTTTATCAATGATAAAAAAAGGAAAAAAGGAAATTCTGATCCAGGTAATGAATATAGCGATAATCCCTACAGAAATTGCAATGTTTGTGATGATCTCCATTCTGATGCCTGTATAAATAAAAGGAAACGCGATCAGGATCACAATTGAATAAACCCCTATAATACACAGCATAAAATATAACATGGCCACCAAAAAACGGATGATCTGTCTCCTGGTAGGAATGGTATTTACAATGCTCACATTAAATTCATCATCCAGCAGGTGGAAAATGTATTTAAAAAGAGAAAGGTTGATGGTAAAATAGAACATGACAAAAAAGAAGGCCATCAACACACTTAGCCCCTTATTCACATCCTTCAGAAAAAATGCCATTAAACCCGATGCATTGGAAGTAATGAACATCAAAAAGCAAAGCGTTGCGATAGAAAAGTAATTTCTTTTGGTTACTGCCCATGCCTTGCCAATTGTTTCATTTACAGCAAATGTACTTTCCTTTAAAAACTCAATCATTGTTGTCTAAATACTACTCTTTTAATAAAATCCTGCATAAAACCTAAGCCATAAGCTGTTAGTTGTATAAACGCAGCAATAATACTCAAAAATGCAACCTTTAACGATTTATTAACCTGCCAGGAGTGAAAAAATATCAACATCAGGTAGATTAACAATATAAAGTTACATAAATACGCTAAAGGCCAATAAAATATATTCATCAATAGGGTAAATATTACGCCACAGGTAAAAACAGCGGGAAAAAAATGGACCAGCTTCAGCTCTGCCGGAAAATGTTTATAAATATTTATCCTTGCCCTGCCAAAAAAATGGAGTTGCTTATAGAACTGTACAAAGCTGGTGCGTCTTTTATGATACACCCTGGCCCCCGGTATCAATCCTATTTTAAAACCATTTTCATGGATCCTGATACTGTATTCGATATCCTCACCCAAGCGGGTCAGTATAAATCCGCCTACCTTTTCCCATACCTCTCGTGATACGCCCATGTTAAAACTACGGGGGTGGAACTGACCGATATGTTTTTTATTGCCACGGATCCCTCCAGTTGTGAAAGGTGAAGTCATGGCATAACTGATAGCCTTTTGTACAGGTGTAAAGCTATCATGCGCCGCATCGGGCCCGCCATAAGCATCCAGCTGATGTTCATATAAATAGTCCCGCACCACTTCCAGGTAATTTTCCGGAATAAGGCAATCTGAATCAAAAACAACAAAAAAATCGCCTTTAGCTCTTTCGAAACCATAATTTCGGGTGAAGCCCTGCCCTTCGTTGGGCTTAAAGAAATATCTTAGGTCCAGTTTATTGGCATATTTCGCGACAACAGCCCTGGCATCATTTACAGAACCATCTTCTATTACCAAAACCTCAAACTGGGTATAGGTTTGATGGACCAGGGTGTTTAACAGTTCATCTATTTCCTGGGGACGGTTATAAAGAGGTATAATGATCGAAAAAAACATGGGTTAGCCGATCTCCTTTTCAACCAGGTAATGGTTTCGCTCAGGGGCACTTCTGGAAACCAGTTCTGCCACAAAACCTGTTAAAAACAATTGGGAACCCAATATTATTGCAACCAGTGCGATATAAAACAAGGGCTGGTCTGTGACATCCCGTTTTAGCGGGATCCCATTTGAAATGTGGTATAATTTCACGCCAATCAACCAGATGGCGAGAAATGTGCCGATCAAAAAGCTCAGCACCCCCATTGTGCCAAAAAAATGCATTGGGCGTTTTCCAAATTTACCTACAAAAAATATCGACAAAAGGTCCAGCAGCCCATTGATAAACCGGCTCATGCCAAATTTGGTTACCCCATATTTGCGTGATCTGTGCTCTACAACCTGCTCTCCGATTTTGGTAAAACCGGCCCATTTTGCAATAACAGGTATATAGCGGTGCATCTCACCATATACTTCTATATTTTTTACAACTTCCTTCCGGTAAGCTTTTAATCCGCAGTTAAAATCGTGCAGGTTGTGAATGCCCGACATTCCCCGGGTTGCCGCATTGTATATTTTAGTAGGAATGGTTTTACTCAGCGGATCGTACCGTTTTTTCTTCCAGCCGGATACCAGGTCAAATTTTTCTTCCTTTATCCTGCGATACAATTCCGGAATCTCATCCGGACTGTCCTGCAGGTCCGCATCCATAGTGATCACTACATCACCCCGGGCAGCTTCAAAAGCCACATTAAGGCCGGCAGACTTACCGTAGTTCCTTCTAAATTTAATGGCTCTTACCGCATCGTATTCCTTTTTCAGTGCTTCAATAACGGCCCATGATGAATCTGTACTTCCATCATCCACAAAAAGAATTTCATAAGAAAAGTTATTTTCCTGCATTACCTTGGCTATCCACGCGGTTAACTCGGGCAAAGACTCCTCTTCATTGTATAGGGGGATGGTAACAGAAATATCCATGTGTGCTTGTAAACGCTAAAAACCAAATGCAAACTTAGAGAAATTGTTCAAGCATTCTATTTTTTTGATGAAAAATGTCAACGGTCACGTTTGGTACAAGTAGCAAATACCATCACCATATTCAGCAATCTTAATGATTTCTTCCAGTATTATCAACGCCTGCTATCCTAACCGGCTTTTATACCTTATTTGCCATACCAGCTTATTTTTCCTATTTTTACAGCCCAAATGAAGCCGAATTACACCAGACTCCTGGCCAGGAAGATCATCCTGACATTCCTCACCATAGTGATTGTTCTTGCTATAGCTGCTCTTTTTGTACGCAACAACATTACGAGGCAACTGGCTGAAACTGCTGAGCTGGCTGCAAACATTAACCTGCAACTGAATCCGGAAGAAACATTACAGTTGCTCCATCAGGCAGAAGACGATTTTCAGCAATCCCTTGCCCACATTAATGGGCCAAAAACTTCCGATTATAAGTTTAAACTAGGCCTTGTATTTAATAAAATTGATACTTTATTAAAAATACATGCAGATACCAGTCAGCTAAGTGATGTACAAGCCATTCAGGTTAGACAATGGTACCAAAAAAAAATACAGTTATCTGACCGGCTGGTGGGCCTTAAACGTAATTTCGATTCTCTGTTAACTGCGTATGCGGAGTTCAATACCCGTGCCGACGAAAAAAATGCACCCGTTATTACCAATAGGATAAAAACCAGCGAGAAAAAGGTTAAAGCCAATACAGATACCGTTAGCAAAGTGGTGCCGGTAGAACGAAAAGGATTGTTTGGCCGGCTAAAAGATGCCATTTCCAATAAAAACAATGATGGAAAAATATTGGAGATTAGTCACAACAACAGCACCAACACTATAGAAAACACCTTAAAAGAAATTATAGCTGTACAAAAAACGGAAAATGTTAAAAAACTGAAGCAACTGCAGGCCCATTACCTTAAGCTGCTGAGCATGCAGCGTGAACTGATCACCTTAAATGCGCACATCAGTAATGAACTGGAACGTATTGTGACTGATCTGAAGGAAATTAATTACAATATGGCCAGCGACCTCAAAACCATGGCCCTTAAAAATTATCAGCAGACCAGCACTTTGCTCAATAAATTTTACTTAGCCGCGCTATGCCTGATCATTCTGTTTGCCATACTCCTTATTTTATTTATCACTCAGCTCAACAGGGCTGAACTGCTACTACGTGGCGAAAATGAAAGGGCCGTAAAAATTGCCCAGCAAAAAATGGACCTGCTACTCAATATGAGCCATGAAATCCGTAACCCACTTACAGCTATAAAAGGTTTTCTATACATCTTTGGCAAAACCAACCTGTCCGAACGGCAGACAGAAATGCTCGAATCCATCAAAAGTTCTTCTGATATGCTCCTGCGCACATTGAACGACACCCTGGATGCAGGTAAAATGGAAAACAGCGACCTGAAGATAGAATGCGATCCTTTCAATCCGGATTATATCATCAACCAGGTGATGGAAAGCATGAGCTATAGTGCTGCAAAAAAGCAACTTGGCTTTCAGTATCATTTTAAAGGTAACAAAGAAGCTCTGGTACTTGGCGATAGTTTCCGACTTAAACAAATACTGGTCAACCTGCTCAGCAATGCCATAAAATATACGAACAAAGGTGGAATTACCCTAAACGCTGAACTCCTTACCGGAGAAACCACTATGCTGCAGGTTGATGTAACAGATACTGGTGAAGGTATCAGTGCAGAACAGCAGGTAAACCTGTTTTCCAAATATTATCAGACCAGTTCTTCTAAAGGACAAATAGGAACCGGCCTAGGTTTATTTATCTGTAAACAGCTGGTAGAAATGCAGGGTGGCAAAATCAGCGTAAAAAGCATTTCAGGCACGGGAACCACATTTAGTTTTTTTATTCCATACAAGAAAAATGAAATCGCTGCAGACCGGCAGGTGCAAGATCCGATATCCCTGCTTAACGGGCTTAATATCCTTGCCGTTGATGACAATGAGCTGAACCTAATGTTCCTTAAAGTAATGATGGCCAAATGGAATGTTAAATTTCAACAGGCTTCGAATGGCAGAGCAGCATTGGAAATCATTAACAAACACCCCGTCGACCTGGTACTTACAGATCTTCAGATGCCAGAATTGGATGGCAAACAGCTTTTATCGGCCATCCGTGCATTAGCTAAACCATTAAACCAGCTGCCGGTCATTGTGATTAGCGGAACTTCTGAACCTGCTGATGAGCAGTTACTTTTAAAACAGGGGTTTTCAGGGCTGGTGGGTAAACCTTTCATCGAAACGGAATTAATTGCCCAACTGGTTAAGGCCTTAAAAACATAAAAAAGCCCCCTTTCGAAACAGAAAGAAGGCTTCCATAATAATTTGCATTATTTATCGTACCGGTACCTCATTTTTAATAATGACAGCACCGATGAGGCTGGTTATCAAACCCATTATGGTATAGGTAATGGCTGCACCAAAACCAATAAAAAATACCATATACGACTTCATCATCTCTACTCCTCTTAATTTTTCTGTATCCCCACCTGCAGCTGTCCGGGCACTTTCTATCAAACGCTCATAAGCAGCAGGATCAAGAACTTTATAATAAAACATCAGTACTACAGCAATAAATAAACCGGCATAAGCAGCAACTTTAAAACCAGCAGAAAATGCAGTTTTAAAGGAAATATAATTTCCTAATTCCTTTTTATAATTGGTTTGCACATATATAATGGCCAGAATAAACGGAAGATAAGAAGCTACAGAGTAAACGAGTTTATTTGCGACAGAACTGTCCGGATTGTTCTGGTCAATTCCAGCCGCTTTAAATATATAGATCAGTATCAGAAAGTAAATTGCATAAGCCAGTGCACTTTTAAAAGCCAGCGCATTGGGCGTTTTTGCCGTTTCAACATTTTTTTCTTGCATTTCGGTAAGTATTTAATTCACATTAAATGCTGCAATCAGCGTATACACAGCTACATCAAATTCCTTGTTTGCACTGTACGTTTCCAGATCCTTGATAATCCTGTCATTCGCCCTTGGCTGATGAAAGAAAACCATAAAAGGTACAAACAGTTCTTCCATCTCTTCAGCCAGCTCTATCATACCGGCATGACTGCATATATCTTCCACACTGCTCTCTACCAGCTGCTGATTGCTGATCAGGTCTTCATAAATATGGAATTCGTCCTGAAACTCATCTTCTTCCACCAATAAAAATTCTTTCAGAAAATCATCCAGCTCCGGCGTAATTTTTTCATCGTGGCACTCATTGATATACAGCAGCAGGTTGAGCAATTCTGTGCCCCTGTCTATCGTTTCCTCTTCTATATCTGCCCACTCTTCTGAATCCAGGTAATCTTCTTCCAGTTTCTTTACATCGCTGGCAAAGAAATTGATCATCAGCAGATCAAAGAATACCTCTCTAAGTTCTTCAAATGCAGGATGCTCATCAAAGGCTCCATCAAACTCTTCTACCTTTTGCAAAAAGCCAAGGTCTTTACTGAACACCTCTATCAGGCGTTCTTCCAGCTGTATCGGATCTTTTCCGGCAGCAGCACCAAACTTATCCAACGACGCGATCAGCGCTGTTTTTACATGATTATCCATACACTTGTAATTGTTTGTTATTGTATACCAGTTTTACTTTACCGGTTAATTTCTTATTCATCAGTGGTGAATTTGCCGATTTGGAAAAATTACTATCAGCATTGTACAGCCATTCTTCAGCAGGATTGTACAAAGTAAAATTGGCGGCTGCACCTTCCTCAATCACGGGCACAGCAAGCCCAAGTAGTTTACGGGGGTTTACTGCTAATTTAGCCGCTATCTGCACGGCATCCAGTCCGGCTTTCAATAACAGTGGCAGTACTGTTTGCAAAGCGATGATACCATAAGCAGCAATCTCAAATTCCACATTTTTAAATTCAATTTCATACGGACGGTGTTGCGAGCTTACCGCATCAATAGTACCATCCTTTAAGCCCGCAAGCAAAGCCTTTACATCCGCTTTTCCGCGCAAAGGCGGTTTCACCTTATAATTGCTGTCAAAATCGCCCAGCAGCTCCTCGGTAAATACCAATTGGTGCGCAGCTACGTCACAGGTTATTTTCAGCCCCTCTTTTTTAGCCTTTCTGACCAACAGTACCGATCCGGCAGTAGATATGTTACTGATGTGTACCGGAGCATCATGGTAGCCTGCCAAAAATATATCCCTGCTGATGTGCATTTCTTCGGCCAACGCTGGTAAGCCTTTCATCCCCAGCAATACGCTGTTCCTGCTCTCATTGATCTGCGATTTACCAGCTATCGACTTGTTTTCAGGATATACCATCAGCAGGCCATCAAAGCCCTTGGCATACTGCAAGGCGCGGCTCATAAAGCCATCGTCCGTTATTGGCCTGCTCCCATCAGAAAATGCAACAGCTCCTGCCAGCTTCATATCATACAGTTCGGCCAGTTCCTTTCCTTCAAGGTCATGGCTTACAGCTCCTATCGGAAATATATCTACCAGGTTATTTTTCGCTTTGTTCACAATATAAGCTACTTCGGCTTTCGAGTGTATCACGGGTTTAGTTTGCGGTAAAACAGCCAGCCCCGTAAAGCCTCCTGCCTTTGCTGTTTCGGTTCCTGTGGCAATATCCTCTCTGGTTTCAAATCCCGGATCGCCTATCGCACAATTCAGGTCAAAAAAGCCCGGGGAAAGGATACACCCTTTTCCATCAATTACCTCTTCACCTTTTACGGTCAGTTTACTGCCAATTGCAGTAATCCTGCCTTGTTCTAAACGCACATCAGCTATCTGCTGATTAAACTTACTGTTGGGATCGACAATGGTTACGCCTGAGATGAGAAGATTCATGTTGTTTGTGTATTTTTTATAGGATTAAAAAATCTGATCAATAATATTTCAGTAGCTAGGAAAACAACAGCCAAAATTAGGCAAAGTTTCCATAACTCAGTAGGGTTATTTTTTAAAGCGATGTGCATAGATAGCGTATCTTTTTTTGAATTGTAAAAGGCAATATCCTGTTTGCTAAATAAAGCTTTCAATTCATTTTCAGTGGCATAATGCATATCCGATTCCGATCTGTTGTCGTTAAAAGCCACAACAGACAAAACAGTATCTGCCTGTTGTAAATTATAAAATCCAGATTTTTTTATCTGGTCGGCCACAAACAACAATGTTTTTCCAGGTGTCTGCCTGATCTCGGGGATCACCTCAGACTGAGCTGAAACCAATTTGAGCGACTGGTTGGCAGCCAGGTTTATTTTGTCATTCTGCAGCACTTCACTTTTCCCTACGGTATAATAAAAGGGCTGCTCCCTGCTACCTGAAAAGGCTATCTTAAACATCAAAGGCACAAATACCGGGTGTCTGGCCAGATTACCATCTTTACTGCTTAAAGAACTGGCAGCTAAAAACACTTTGCCTGCTCCTACATTATACTTTGCTATCAGAAATTTATTCAATGGCAGCTTCAATATATGCTCTTTATTGCTGGAACTCTGGTCTGCAAAACTAAAATAACGATTTACCTGGGGAAGGTCTATGTTTGCCGGAATATCATCAAATACATCTTTAAACAGTGAATTTTCCGACTCAATAGTACTTGCAATTGCAGGGCCCGTATTTAGTTGCTGAATTGCGGGTAAAGATAAACCAGTAAGGAAAGGATTATATACAGCAGCACTGGCTTCGAGATCAGGAAATATGAGCAATGAGCCTCCATTCTGGACATAGAGCTTTAGCTGCTGTGCCAAACCTGATGAGGGCTCTTTTAAACCATTCAGTACAATCAGGCTATACTCCGGAAAAGCAGAGTACCTGATGTTAGACTCTGGCATCTCTGTAAGTTTGAAATAAGCATCGGTAGCAAAAACCGACTTAATAGCCCTTTCAGCCAGGTCACCGTTAATACTCAGTATCTTCAGCTCAGCTGTTACCTTAAACGTAAAATTCAGCTCGTCATCAAAGGTTAGCGGAAAATCTTTAATACTCAGCACCCCTTTTTGCCATCCTGGCCCTATTCCACTAAATGAGAGTGTATCTTTTAAAGTCTTGCCAGCTGCTATTTTAACACTGCTGATGGCCTTTTGCTGGTTATTGATGCGCAGTTTTACAGGTATATCTGCTGCATCCTCATCTCCATAATTGTGCAGCTGCACAACGAACTGTTCGGCCTGATTGGGCAAATGAACAGGCGACAGGCTCCATACACTATCTACGGAAATATTGGGCAGGCTATTGGCATTTAATTTTATGAAAGAAAAACTCAGTGCAGGATTGGTTTGTATACGCTGTATGCCTACAAAGCCCTTTTGAAAATCTGACAACAAATAAGCCACTTCATTTCTGTTGGCCAAAACATCTGTTTGTAACCTGTTGATCATCTGCTGCAGCGATCTTCCGGTTGCGGATATTTTGATATCGTCCAGCATACTTATCAATTCTTCCCGGTTTACAGGCCGCTGGTGCCGTCCCTCAAAATCATTGGTCAGCAGCTTAAACTGGTCCGTCATCCCATAAGCTCCCGCTAGCTCTTTTGCTTTACGTTTTGCTTCTTCCAGCAGGTTACCTTCTTTATTCAGGGTTTCCATGCTGTAAGAATTGTCGATATAAATGCTGACCAGATTAGGGCCTGCAATTTGAGTTTTTTCGCCCGGGGAAGGTATAAAAGGTCTGGCAAAGGCCAATACCAGGAAAACAACCGCCAACACCCTGCTGCATAAAACCAACAGGTGTTTCAGTTTCTCTTTTGAGGAATTTTGTTCCTGCACTGCCCTCAGGAACTGTACATTACTAAAATAGAGCTTTTTAAATTTCCTGAAATTGAACAAGTGAATGACAATAGGAACAGCTATTGCCAGCAGGGCAAAAAGAAAACCTGGATATAGGAAATTCATTAAAAAACAAAGTTAGCAATTTACATGAATTTCTTCATAGCTGCATACAAAGTTTCATCCAGACCATAAACATCAGGTCTGAATTGTATGGTCCCGTTTTGCGACCAGGCCGTAATGTAATTGATGATCAACGGTACAGGTTTTTTCGTGCCAAACCATTTGGGCTTTAACTGAAAAATATTTAGAGTATCTGCTTTTTTAGCCAGTTTTTTCCGATATAATTCCATTTTTGTTGTATCAACAGGTGGCAGGTTCACTTCCATCCTCAACTGATCGTACTGATACTTATCCTTAACCAGCATTTCGGCAAATTCCAATGGTTTTTCTACCCTCACACAGCCATGGCTAATGGCCCTGTTGTTACGCGCAAAGGCACTTTTATTATTGGTATCGTGCAGGTAAATACTAGATCCATTATCAAATATGAATTTAAACTTACCCAGGGCATTGCCTTCGCCAGAACCTTGCTTAAACTGGAAAGGTAATTTTTCCCTTGGATATTTGTTCCACTGTATCGTATCCGGATCGGTAACCAGTTGTCCCTTATAATAAACCTTAATGTTGTTATTGGATAAATAATAAGGATCTCTGATGGCCTGCCAGTAAATTTCACTTCTGGCAATGCTCACAGGGATATTCCATATCGGGTTTACCTGAATGGAATTAAGTTTACTGTATAAAATTGGTGTTTCATGATTTTTAGGCTTATCATCAAGATTTCCTGATTTCAGGTACAACTTTATTTTTTCTGCGTAATCTTTTTCACGGGCTCCACCAACACAAACCTTCATATGGCTCAGTGTATCCTGTCCGCTAAACCAGGTTAAGGTAAAATCAGGAATGTTCACTTCAACATGTTCTTCGCCAAGATCGGGCAATTTCCACCTCAATCTTTCCATATTTACCATTACTGTTTTAAAGGCCTGTGTATCCTTTTCTCCTTTTTGAGCATAACTGAGCATGGCGTGCTGAAGCACCTTGTACTGCTCAGAAGCTGGCTGAATGTCACGCAATAGTTTTTCCAGGTTGCCGGTTGCCAGTACTGCAGTCATACTTGCACTGTCGGGTCTTTTAACAGGCACATAATACCTTGACAACAATTTACGGGGGTTTAATGCCCCATAATAAATGATATTGTTATATCTGATCAGGCTTTCGGCAGCGTTCAGCTCAAGATCGGCCACCACAGGATAAACTTCTGAAATGGATTTAAATTTATTGGCCGAAAGTTGCTCCAGTAGTGCCTTAAGTTTCTTATACCCGAACACTTCCGGATTAAAACCATGCTGTTCACTTCTGCTGATATAATTCTTAAGTGTATCCAACGCACCGTTAACAAAATATTTAGTTACCAGTCCGGGTTCGCTGTGGATACTCTTGTAATAGGCTCTAATCAACTTTGGATTGGAGAAATTACTTCCCAGTGAATCAAGATGTCTGTTAAAGATGACATTGTACTCAACTGTATCAAATTGCTTATAGAGCTTATTGTCGAAATGTTCTGCAAGTTTAAGCCCTATCTCAGGGGTATCTTTAAACCAGCTGCAGGCATGCAACATTAAACAAACAGGAATAATCAGGAATAGGGATTTCTTCAAAATAGCAGTATGGTACAATTAGCTTAATTTAATTTATGATAGAAGAGGCTGAACAAAAGAAGTGCCAATAAAAATGACTGTTCTTTCCTCTTAACAACATTACTCCGGTTTTGGGCAAACTATTTTTCATTTCATGTGTTTAGCTAAAAAATAAAAAACAAACAATGGGATTATTTAAAACAGCATTAATTGGTGCCGCAGTATACGGCATCATTAAATATGTAACCAAAAAGGACATTAATGGACGTTCTATAGCCGATGACATCCGTGATAAGGCACCTGAATGGATGGAAAAAGCTAAAAATCTAAAAGACGAGCTTAAAGTTGAGCTGGAAAAGCAGCGATATTAGGGCCATAAAATTGTATTTCATATTTCCAGGCTTCTTCTTAAATTGCAAGGCAAAGAATTAAAATGAATATGGCCATAAGAAAGGCAAAAGTGGAAGATGCGGTAATGATCAAAAATCTACTGGAACAGCTGGACTATCCTACTGCAGGTACTTTTGTAGCCGATAAGCTAGCTAAAATGCTTAGCCATACAGATCATGAGTTGCTGGTATATGAATTAAACAATAAAGTTGTAGCTTTTATATCCATCCATTTTATACCACAGATAGCCTTGGCTGGTGATTTTGCCATGATCAGTTATTTTGCTGTTGATGCAACTGTAAGAAGTAAGGGAATAGGAAAAACAATGGAAGCGTATGCTGAAGTATTGGCAAGGTCTAGAAATTGTGACCGCATGCAGTTGCACAGTAGTGCCAGAAGGGTTGCTGCGCATAAATTTTATGAGCGTCAGGGTTACCAGGAATCACCAAAGTACTTTAGTAAAAAATTATATTACAACTGAAAATTATGACAGAATCAATTAAAATAAACACCAGGGTTTGGAGATTTATAAAGGATAAGGACTCTTTTATTACCGAAGAATTTATGCGGGCTATGGGGATGAAAGAAAAAGAAGCCCTGGATATTTTACAACATTTACATGACCAAGGTTACATTACTTTAAAATGGATTGAAAAAAAAGCAAAACTTTGTTTTGTGAAGACCCTGCCGTATAATGGTGATGTAAATTAAAAATATTGGGAAATTTATACCATTTTACAGATTCTATTTATATCTTTGCAACCTCATCAAGATGCTAGCCATTATTGATAAAAGGACTTTAATAAGATTATGAACTTAATTTTGAACCATCACTTACATTTGCACCATCGCCAATTGGCGATGTATATGTAATGTTTTGTACTTCAAAACTTGTTTCCGACCTTATTTTCTTGTTCAATCAATAATTCTAAAAGCAAATTGAAAACTCTAAAAATAGCTATCCAGAAATCGGGTAGATTAAACGAAAAATCAGTAGAAATTCTTAAAAATTGTGGTTTATCATTCGAAAACTACAAAAGCTCCCTTATATCAACAGTTACTAATTTCCCTTTGGAAATTCTTTTTCTGAGAGATGATGATATTCCTGAATATGTACAGGATGGCATTGCCGACCTTGGTATTGTTGGTGAAAACGTAATTGTTGAAGCCGGTGCCGAAGTAACTTACCTGCAAAAATTGGGCTTTGGTAAATGTACCCTAAAAATTGCCATCCCTAACGAAAGCAACATTACAGGGATTGCCCAGTTAAGTGGCAAAGCCATCGCTACCTCCTACCCAGTGATCCTGGAAAAATACCTGAAAGACAATAACGTTGATGCGGAAGTCCGCACCATTTCTGGTTCCGTTGAAATTGGTCCTGGTCTGGGCCTGAGCGATGCCATCTGTGATATTGTTTCAACTGGCGGAACATTGAAAAGCAATGGGCTGAAACCTTTCTCGGAGGTGATGAAATCTGAAGCCGTTCTGATCGGTAAAGCAGGGTCGGACCTGCTGCCCGAAGTGCAGGAGCTGCTGCAAAGGATCCGTTCGGTACTGCGCGCTAAAGAGACCAAATATGTGGTACTTAACGTAGCCAGGTCTAACCTCAAAAAAGTAGTGGACCTGCTGCCAGGTGTTAAGAGCCCGACTGTTGTTCCACTGTTTGATGAAGACTGGGTAGCCGTACACTCGGTAATTGCAGAATATGATTTCTGGGAAAAGATCAATAGTCTGAAAGCTGCCGGGGCCGAAGGAATTGTAGTGATGCCAATTGAAAAAATCATCGCCTAGGCCATAGTTTTAACAAAAAAATGTCTGTTTTACCATTAACTATTAGTTAATACTAAATCATAAAACATTGAAACCCAAATTTATTTGAGCTTCATCAAAACTAAAGATATAAGAACGCGATGAAAATCTACAGTTATAAAGATTTAACTAAACAAGAAGTTGAAGAAATCTGTTTGCGACAACTGGAAGACGATGTAAACATACAGGAAAGGGTAAAATCCATCGTGGAAAGGGTAAAGATGGAGGGCGATAAGGCCTTGTTTGATTATGCACTTTCTTTTGACCAGATCCGGCTTGAAGAGCTTTTTATTGATCAGCAGGAGATCATGACCATTGCGGCTACTATTCCTGCTGAGGCTAAAGCTGCCATTGATACCGCTTACCAAAACATCAAAACCTTCCACGCTTCACAACTGCTGCAGGAAGATAAAGTAGAAACCATGCCCGGCGTAACCTGCTGGCGCGAAACCAGGGCTATTGAACGGGTTGGCCTGTATATCCCTGGTGGAACTGCAGTTTTACCAAGTACTTTCCTGATGCTGGGTATCCCGGCAGTACTGGCAGGCTGTAAAGAAATCGTGGTTTGTTCTCCACCTCAGAAAGATGGCAAAACCAATTGTTACCTGGCCTATGTAGCCACGTTACTGGGTATAGAAAGGATTTACCTGGTGGGTGGGGCGCAGGCTGTAGCGGCAATGGCTTACGGAACAGCAAGCGTGCCCAAGGTAGACAAGGTATTTGGACCCGGCAACAGGTATGTGACCCAGGCCAAGCAACTGATACAGGGAAATACCATGATTGCAATAGACATGCCTGCAGGCCCATCGGAGGTTTTGGTGCTTGCTGATGAGACTGCCATTCCGTCATACATTGCTTCTGATCTTTTAGCTCAGGCAGAACACGGCATTGATTCTCAGACTATTTTGGTTGCCACCTCAAGTAAAATCATAGATGAAACAATGGAGCAACTGGCGCTGCAACTGCAAGTACTTCCCAGGGCAGCGTTTGCGACAAAAGCCATCGAAAACTCCTATGCCGTGCTGGTGAATGACCTGGAAGAGGGCATGAAATTCAGTAATGTATATGCACCGGAACACCTTATCCTTGCTACCGATAACTGTGAGCGGCTGATCCCGCTGATCAGCAATGCCGGATCAGTATTTTTAGGAAATTTAACGCCTGAAAGTGCCGGGGATTACGCTTCGGGAACCAACCATACCCTGCCTACCAGTGGTTATGCCAGGGCCTATTCGGGGGTATCGATGGATTCATTTATGAAGAAGATCACTTTCCAGCACATTACGCCGCAGGGTTTGCGGCATATAGGAAATACCGTTGAAGTACTTGCTGCTGCTGAGGGGCTGGATGCCCACAAAAATGCAGTGAGCATTCGTTTAAAATCATTAGATTAATATTAATTGACATGGATATTAATAAATTACAAAGAGAAAACATCAGAAACCTTCGCCCCTACTCTACCGCCAGGGACGAATATAAAGGGCAGGCCAGCATATTTCTGGATGCCAATGAGAACAGTTATGGCTCTCCACGCTCTCCACGTTCTCCGGAAACAGCCTTAACGAAAGACTATAACCGCTATCCTGATCCGCTGCAGCTGGACCTGAAAGAGGCCATCAGCAAGATTAAAGGGGTGCCTATTGAAAACACTTTTTTAGGTAATGGTAGTGATGAAGCTATAGACCTCTTGTTCAGGGCTTTTTGCGAACCTGGACAGGACAATGTGGTCATCCTTCCGCCAACCTATGGCATGTATGAGGTTTCGGCAGGTATCAACAATGTGGCGATACGCAAAGTGAACCTGTTACCCAGCTTTCAGCTGGACCTGGATGGCATTGCCGAGGCCATTGATGAACATACCAAGCTGATTTTCATTTGTTCGCCAAATAACCCTACCGGAAATTCGATCGTCCGTACCGATATTGAAACCGTACTGGCCAATTTTAATGGACTGGTTGTGATTGATGAGGCCTATATCAATTATGCCAAACAGCGCACTTTTATCAAAGAGCTGACCGAATACCCTAACCTGGTGGTGCTGCAAACTTTCTCTAAAGCATGGGGACTGGCTGCACTGCGTTTAGGAATGGCCTTTGCTTCCCGCCCGGTGATTGATGTGTTGAACAAAGTGAAACCGCCATATAACATCAACCAGGCCACGCAAGACATTGCCCTGGATGCACTGAAAAACATTGAGCAGGTAAACGAATGGATAAAGGTAACCGTTGCAGAAAGGGAAAGTCTGGGGAATGCCTTGGCCGCACTGCCCATGGTCAAAAAAGTATATCCTTCGGACGCAAATTTCATACTAATTGAAGTAGATGACGCGTTGAATACCTACAATTCATTGGTAGAACATGGAATCATCATCAGGGATCGCTCTAAGGTTACGCTCTGTGAAGGTTGCCTTCGGATTACGATCGGAACTGTAGAAGAAAATAAAATATTGTTAGAAACGCTTAAAACGCTTTAACCAGTCCTTTCCAAATATGAAGAAAGTATTATTTATAGACAGGGACGGCACCCTGATCACCGAACCGGAAGATGAACAGATCGACTCTTTTGCCAAACTGGAGTTTTATCCCAGATCGCTCTATTATTTATCGAAGATAGCAAAAGAGCTGGATTACGACCTGGTGATGGTAACCAACCAGGATGGATTGGGCACAGCTTCGCATCCTGAAGAAAACTTCTGGCCGGTGCACAACTTCATTATGAAAACCTTTGAAAATGAAGGTGTCATTTTTAACGAGGTGATCATCGACAAAACCTTTGCCCATGAAAATGCGCCTACACGCAAGCCAAATACAGGTTTACTGCAACATTTTTTAGCAGAGGGCTATGATCTGGCGAATTCATTTGTGATAGGCGACCGCATCAATGATGTGATTCTGGCTAAAAACCTGGGTGCAAAGGCCATCTGGCTGCGCAACAACGACCTGCTTGGTGCCAATGAAGTATTGGAAAAAGCGGACACGCTGGAGAACATCATCGCTCTGCAAACACAGGACTGGGTAGATATTTACACCTTTTTAAGGGCAGGCAGCCGGACCGTACATCATGAGCGCAATACCAATGAAACGAAGATCAGCATTGACATTGACCTGGATGGTACCGGAAAGGCAGAGATCCGTACCGGACTGAATTTTTTTGACCACATGCTGGACCAGATTGCCCGTCACGGCAGCATTGACCTACGCATTAAAACCGATGGCGACCTGCATATTGACGAGCACCATACCATTGAGGATACGGGCATTGCCTTAGGGGAGGCTTTCGCAAAAGCCATTGGCAACAAACTTGGGCTGGAACGCTATGGCTTTTGTTTGCCCATGGATGATTGCCTGGCACAGGCAGCCATTGATTTTGGTGGCCGTGCCTGGATAGTATGGGATGCAGAATTTAAGCGGGAAAAGGTAGGCGATATGCCTACAGAAATGTTTTATCATTTCTTTAAATCCTTTAGCGATGCGGCCAGATGCAACCTGAACATCAAAGCAGAAGGAGATAATGAACATCATAAAATTGAAGCTATATTTAAAGCCTTTGCCAAGGCGATTAAAGTCGCAATTAAACGCGACCCGGATAAATTAGTCTTACCAAGTACCAAAGGGTTATTGTAATGATTGGAATTGTAAATTATGGCGCCGGTAACATCTTTTCGTTAACTTCAGCATTAGACCGGCTGGCCCTGCCCTATGGTATGGTAAACACCGAGGCCGATCTGGATAAATATACCCATATCATTATCCCTGGGGTCGGGCACGCGGGTACTGCCATGAAAAAACTGGAGCAAACTGGACTGGTTGCACCTATAAAGGCTTTAAAAAAGCCTGTACTGGGTATTTGCGTGGGTATGCAATTGTTAACCGAGCATTCTGAAGAAGGTGATGCTGTTTTAATGGACATTGTGCCGGTAAAAACGAGGTTATTTGATAAGAATCAAGGGATTAAGATTCCGCATATGGGCTGGAACAACATCAGTCCGAAAAACAATTTGCTCTTTGAAGGTGTTGAAGAAGGGACACAATTTTACTTTGTGCATTCGTACTTTATTGAATATAACGCTACTTTTGACATCGCGACTGCAAATTACGGAATACCCTTTTCTGCAGCTGTGCAAAAAGATAATTTCTATGGCGTGCAATTTCATCCGGAGAAATCTGGTGCCGCCGGGGAGCGTTTATTAAAGAATTTTTCAAACTTAAAACAGTAAAATGTACATTATTCCTGCAATTGATATTTTAGATGGAAAGGTAGTCCGCTTAACAGAAGGCGATTATAACCAGAAAACAGTATACGATGTTTCCATCGCTGAAATGATAGAGACCTACCGGTCTAATGGTACAGAGTTTATACATATCATTGATTTAAATGGTGCTAAAGGAGATTTCAGCAACCAGAAAGCCTTATTTGAAGTGATCAAAAAAACCGATATGCGGGTACAGTATGGCGGTGGAATCCGAACCATTAAACAGGTAACGGATTTGCTGGATGCCGGTATCCACCGTGTAATTGTTGGCACACAGGCGATCACCAATCCTGATTTTTTACAGGAGCTGAGCAAGGAAGTAGGCAAAAAATACGACTATGCCAATCGCATTGTAATCGCCATTGATGTATTGGACGAGGTCATCAAATACTCGGGATGGATGGAAAGCTCGCCAATTAAACTGATGGACTATGTTGACAAATGCCTGCAATTGGGCTTTTTCAGGTTCCTGTGTACCGATATCAACAAAGATGGCAAACTTGGCGGAGCAGCGGTAGAACTCTATAAAAAACTATTGGAACACTCTCCTTTCATTAAACTGATTGCTTCCGGTGGTGTAAGCTCTATGAAGGATATTGAAGAACTCGACAAATATGACATCCGTTCGGTAGTGGTTGGAAAGGCTATTTACGAGAACAGAATTACCATAGACCAGATCAAGGAGTGGAATTTAAAACAAATGACTTCCCTGTAAGCTGATGTTAAGTAAACGTATCATTCCATGCCTGGATGTAAAAGACGGACGGACGGTTAAGGGGGTAAATTTTGTAGACTTAAAAGATGCCGGTGATCCGGTTGAACTGGCCTGGCAATATGCCCAACAGGGTGCCGATGAACTTGTTTTTTTAGACATTACAGCTACCCATGAACGCCGGGGCACCACAATAGAGATGGTAAAATCAGTTGCGCGTCAGCTAAACATTCCCTTTACCATTGGCGGAGGCATTACAACTGTAGCCGATGCAGAAGCTTTACTAAATGCAGGGGCCGATAAGATCAGCATCAACTCTGCAGCAGTACGAAACCCTTTGTTAATTGAAGAACTGGCAAAAGCTTTTGGGGTACAGTTTGTAGTGGTTGCCGTAGATACCAAACTTATAGAAGGCCGCAATATGGTGCATTTAAACGGTGGCAGGCTGCTCACCGAACTGGAAACGGAAAACTGGATATTGAGGGCTGAAGGTTTGGGTGCGGGCGAGATCTTACTGACCTCGATGGACCATGATGGTACAAAGAATGGCTTTGATTGTTTATTGCTGGATAAGGTGGCCCGTTCTATCAACATACCCGTCATTGCCTCAGGTGGTGCAGGAAAAATGGAACATTTTACGGAAGTATTTTTAGAAACGGGTGTAGATGCGGCCCTGGCAGCTTCGGTTTTCCACTTTGGTGAAATCCCGATTCCGGATCTGAAAAAAGAATTAAAAAAACACAACATACCGGTAAGGTTATGAATATAGATTTCGAAAAAACACAGGGTTTAGTACCTGTAATAATACAGGATGTACAAACCCTGGAAGTGTTAATGCTGGGGTACATGAACCTGGAAGCCTGGGAAAAAACACTTGCAGAAGGCAAGGTAACCTTCTTTTCGCGTAGCAAAAACAGGCTTTGGACCAAAGGTGAAGAAAGCGGTAACTTCCTTTTTGTAAAGGAAACACATATCGACTGTGACAACGATACAATATTGATTAAAGCATCGCCTGTTGGCCCTACCTGTCACACCGGCTCCCGCAGCTGCTTTAAAACCAATTATAACCAGAACTTTATTTTTGAACTGGAGCAGATCATCAAAGACAGGTATGACCACCCTTCAGAGGAATCTTATGTGAATAAGCTGCGCAGCAAAGGCCTCAATAAAATTGCCCAGAAAGTTGGTGAAGAAGGGGTAGAAACTGTAATTGCTGCATTGAACGAAACAGATGCCGATTTTGTAAATGAAAGTTCCGACCTGGTATTTCACCTGCTGGTATTGCTGAAGGAAAAAGGCAACACCCTTGCCGATATTGGATTAAACCTGGAAGGCAGACATAAAAAGTAAGTGTATCAATGATCACCCACCTCCACACCCTTAGCGGGCATCAAAACCCTATCTATGCCTTGGCCAATGCGGCTGAGGAAAATGCATTTTATAGTGCAGGGAATGACAAAGGTGTGGTAGAATGGTCGCTGACCAGCATGGGTTTTGTAAAAGTACTGGCACCGGTACAAAGCTCGGTATATGCCCTGCACCGGCACAGCAACTTCCTGTTTATTGCACAAAGAAGTGGAGTGATCCTGGTATTTGATCTGCTGCTGGAAAAGACCATTGCAACGCTAAATCACCATCAAAAGGGTGTTTTTGACATCAAGACCATTAGCCATAAAAATGAGTTGCTCAGCACCGGAGAAGATGGAACAGTTGCCGTATGGTCGTTAAAAGACCTTTCTTTACTGTATCACTTCCAGGTGATACAAAACACTGTGCGGGTAATTGCCATCAGTAATGATGAAAAAGAAGTGGCCCTGGGCTGCAAGGATGGTATGATCAGGATTTACAATTCGGAAGATTACGGACTGATTACAGAACTGGAAGCACATACTTTACCTATAACTTCACTTCAGTACGATCCAACCTCGACTTACCTTATCTCGGGCAGCAGAGATGCACAGTTAAAGGTTTGGCACCTGCCCGACTACAGTCCCGGACCTGCGATCCCTGCCCACATGTTCGGGATTTACAGCATTGCTTTCCACCCTTCTGCACCCTTTTTCGCCACCTGTAGTCAGGATAAAAGCATCAAGCTTTGGGACAGCAAAAACTTTAAGCTTTACAAAATATTAAGCCTTGAAAAGAATACACCCGGGCATTTCCACTCCATTAACAAGCTGATCTGGAGCAATGATGGCCGCTACCTGATCTCTACCGGCGATGACCGGCAGGTGATGGTTTGGGAATTTAATCCTTAAATCCTACTTCACAATAATCCGTTTCATACCTTCCCTTCCATAAAATACCGGGAAATACATCATTTCTGCCTTAGCGGGGTTTAAATTATAATTGCCCGAATACCTGGGCATCAGTTGTACTGCAAAACGATATTTCCCTTTTTTCAGCTTGGTACAGAAAACGGATGTTTTGTGCTTAAAGTATTCCCGATGCGTTTCAACATCCCAAAAACTTTGCATTTTTTGCTCATAAGAACAGCCTGCCGGGATTGGGATCTCTATCATTACATAATCTGCATCGGCACGTACCTCAACTTCAACCTGCAATGTAGCCAGCGTTCCTGCTTTTAGTTTGCCAACTTCAGCTCCCTGCTGCTCAAACCATGACTTCACACCAAAATCTTTACTTACCTTTTTGGGTTGCGGATTGTTGAACTGCTGATATGCCGTGAAATAAACTGGTGCATCACCCTTTTTCCCCAGAGTTAAAGCCTCGGGTGCCACTAACCTGCTGAATGGAAAACTGGTAATGGTTTCTGTTTGGTTAAAGACAATGGAAGCAGGTTCCGGCTTTTTACCGGGGCTTCTCATCAGTTCCGGCAATATGGTTTCCAGGATTAAAGAAGACTCATAAGTATTGCGCCATTGCCCGTCCCTTCTCTGCTCCAGAAAGTAACGCTGAATACGGTCCAGTTCGTCCCTATATCCACCATTGGCTTTCAGGATCTGGTAAGCCAGCAGGGTATTCTGAATGCTGTTGTCCCAAAAGTGGTTCCCCTCTTCTCCCCAGTAACTGTTGCCAAACATGGTCTCATTTTTTAAACCCAACAGCCATTTTATATCTACCGCCATACCAGCCAGTTGTTTCAATTGCATCAGTTGCAGCTTTTCATTTAAGGATTGTTTACCCAAAGGCGGAATATCTGAATTGGCCTTTCTTTCTTTTGAATGCTTTGCTTCTAATGCAGCCCTTTCTTTTTCAATAGTTGTTATCCAGTCCTTCAAATCATGTTTTTCATTTAAAAGATGGAGCAGTTTTACCCCATAAACCTGATCAAAATGAATACCGACCGCCATTTTATTAAGCAGGTAACGATAAAGCTTGTTTTTATCCAGCACAACGGCATAGCCCTGTTTTTGTGCTTCAAGCAAACTTTCTACAACATGCAAGCTAATCCAGAGTTCTTCACCGCTGTTTTGCCACCAACCCCAGGTACCTTCCGGACTTTTGTTGTCCTGCAGCTTTTTAATCAGGTATTTGATGTTCTTTTCTTCTTTAAAATCTTCGCCAAGATATTTTCTTACTGACTTTTCAAGCAACAGGGCTTTCAGTTTAGAGGCCATCTGTTCATTGCACAGGTATTCGTACCTGCGCAGCTTCTCCATCTCATCCAGCAGTGTCGGGAATAAGGAAGCCTCGGCCCTTAAAGTAACTTTACCCAAGGTAGCATCAAATTTATAAGTAATGGAAGTATCGCGGGTCAGTGCATTAAAGAAACCTTTGGTTTCGGTAACGCCGGTCTGGAACAAAGGGATTTTACGGATCTCTCCATCAAAATAACCATTCTCCTGTTTCATTGTATACTCGAAAGTCAGGCTGTCGGCTACATTGATGTGGTCTGCCTGTACTTTTAAACCTACGCCTTTGGCTACAATAGCTACCGTATCAATCTTTGCATTTCTAAAGGTAAGCCTGCTGTTCAGCAGTTCTGCACCATTATAACTGAATTTGCGGGTCACATTTTCATCCGTATTGCTGTAATTCATCAGTTTACCAATCACATTGATGCTGTCGCCCGCAAGGGCAAATAATGGCGAAACAAAATTGGCACTTAAAACTTTAAAAGATTTGATAGCTGTTTCGGCAATGCCACCTTGTTTACGGCCGTTCATGGCAATCAGTTTGGTGGTCCAGTTCGTAATGTCGTCCGGGAATTTAACGGTAAAACTTGCTTTTCCCTCAGCATCTGTAAACAATTGAGGCTGCCAGATGGCATAATCGGAAAAATTGGTACGCATGGTTTGCTGCTGCTGCACTAGTTCGCCAGCCGCATTTGCAGCGGTAAGGCCACCTTTGGTTTTGATAATGATAACTCCATTTGCAGCCCGGGCACCATAAATGGCTGTCGCAGATGCATCCTTAAGTACATTCATGGCCTCAATTGTCGACGGATCAAGGCTGTTCACATCACCATCAAATGGTAAACCATCTATCAGGATCATTGGCTTTTTGTCGGCAGGCAATGAGCTTGTACCCCTGATCATAACCTGCTGCTCCGCACCCGGAACTGCAATACCAGCCACCCTACCCGAAAGTCTGCCGGCCAGGGCACCCGATAAAGCAACCTCCCTTAGTGTGCTGACTGCGCCCGTTAAATTCTGTTTTTTCTGTACCCCATAACCTACCACTACAACTTCTTCCAAAGCAGAAGTGGCTGCATCCAGTTTAATGTCGCCTACATCAGTATTCACAACATTGACCTCTCTTGTATCATAACCTATCATAGAGACCAGCACTTTTCCTTTTTTAGGGCTTTTAAGTACAAAGCGGCCTTCAACGTCTGTACGGGTCATATAATTTGCCCCTTTTATTTTCACTACCGCCCCCTGAACTGGTCGCTTATCACCGGCATCAATTACCCTGCCGCTCATTTTACCGGTCAGGATCGACTCATCAAAATATTGCCCATTGATATCTTCCAGTATTTTTTGCTGTACATTTTCGGGTCTTTTACTGTTCCGGCCAATGTTTACAGATTTTATGTGCTGGTCTATTTTTTTGCTCAGGTCATCCGCCTTAAGTATTTTCATGTCCTTCCACTCAAAATAATTGATACCGCCGGCATGGATGACCACCCCTTCTGCAACAAAATAACGGTTGTCCTTAAACAGATAAATGATGCGGTATTTACCGCTTTCCAGTGCATTAAAATAGCCTGTATTGCCAGGATAAATTTGTAAAAAATCGGGCTGATCAGATTTATAAATGATGATATTTTTTAAGTAAGGCATCGCTTTTGAAATACTGGTATCCAGTTTCATTACCAAACGGCCAAAATCTTTATTATTTCCATAACTGTAGCCGTTATTAAATAGTGGTATGGTACTGCTGCGCAGGTCAAGGTAAGCATTCCAGAGGCTGTCTATCTCACCTTTTTTTAAGGGATATTCCTTATAATCAGTGGTTCCTGTAGTTGTATTCATGGAGGTATTAAAACCATACGGGCTGGTGTACGATTTTTGTTTGAGCAATCCGGGTAAAAAGGTATAAGTATAACCTGGTTCCTTTAAAAAATTCTGATTAAGTCCGCCCGATTTAAACTCGAGCAGATTTTCGGCAAATGGGCCCACGAGTAAAGTATTCCCCTGATTTACCGGTGTCAGACCTTCCTGCCAGCGCTGCTGCATGCCTGCATTTGCAGAAACATCCGGAAGGTTCAGCAAATGTTCGGTATTACCTGCAGTAAGGATCGCTTTTTCACCACCAAAATTATTCTCAATACGCAGCATGTAATCGGTCAGAAATGCAGCTTCCTGACTGGTCATGGTATAAGGGGCCGTGCTTACCTTTGCCTTGGTATTTTGCAAATCGGCAGCCACACTTAAAATTGTCTTTTTACCTTTCGGCAATTCAAAATCGTCCAGACTAACCGTGTACCAGGCTGTACGCATACGGATATTATGCCTGCCCGGATTAACGCTGAAAGCATAACGCTGCAATTGACTGGCCTGACTAAAATATACCGGACGATCGTCAATGTACAGCACATGCACCGGCTCAATGTTCCCGTTTCTGACTACAAAGGGGGCCACAATAGCACTATCAGAGCCATCACCATTTTCCATTATGGCATACAGGTCTTTCGTCCGACTAAACTTATAATATTCAATCGTGTCTAGGTTCAGCTCCCGCCCCCATTTTTCCCAATCAAGAGGCAGCTGGCCCGATAAACTCAAGTCTTCAGCCGCAAATTTCTGGTTTAACTTACGGGCAAAAAAACTTTTTCCAAAGTAGGGCAGGTTCACCCTGTAGCCATTCTTAAACTTTGAGGTATAGGCGTAGGCCGTAACGTCTGTTGCCGCAATGGGTAGGTTGTTCTGGTCGGTAACTTTGACCTGCATGTTTACCGTTTGGCCTGGATACACCACTTCTGGGGCCAAAAGTTTAACATTTAAAATATGAGGTCTGTAAAAAGCGCTGGTTTCGGTACTTTGTTCTTCTTCATCCCAGATGTAATTCAATTTTACATGCGCTGCCTTTACCGAACTGTGTTTGATCAGGGTATCCAAACGGGTGGTATAACCTTTTAACAATACCTTATTACCTGAAAAAATGCTGTACCAGAAAGGCACCTTATGTTCATTGCTTACAGATACAGCTAGAGAATCTTTGCTTTGCACAGCACTCACACTGATTGCGGGTTTCAAATGCTCCAGATAAATGGTCTGCCGGTATCCATCAGCCATTTTAACAGCATAGTCGCTGCCCCTGTAATTCATTTTTATAGTTGCCGGAAGCATTATTTTTATAGAATCGGTAGCCTCACCATAAGGATAATCCATAGAAATGACCGCCTCTTGCCTGACCGATTTGCCCTTAACCAGATAATCCAGACGCAAGCTGTCCTTTTGAAATTCAAATTTAATGCTGCGGTCTTTAACCAAATATTTTAATGATTTACTGGCCGTACGACGTTCATTGTTACTGTTTAAAAAGGTAAAATGGGCAGAAAAGCTAAGGTCCGCCTTTGGAAAAATACTGTCCGGCAACATCAACCTGGTTTCACCAACAGGGTCAAGCACCACATTGGTTTTCCACAAAGTATCCTTTACAAAGACCTTTCGGTCATAAAAAACTGAAGCATTATTGGTACTCACTACCACTTCTACCCGACCATCCGGAACGGCAAGCTCATTTTCATCCCTGGCTTTCATAAACAGGGTAACCGGACTTCCCGGACTATGTTCTTCTCTGTCGCTCCTCACCATAAAATTAACCGACTTCAGTTCATAATCTTCATAACGGAAATTGCCCTGGTAAACCATTTTCCATTCCTTTCCCTGCTGTTCTTTCAAAACGATACGGTAGTTTCTGTCCAGTTTAAGTTGCAAACTGTCAGTCAGTGCAAAACTGTATGTATATCCTCCATCGCGATAAGGCTTTAAAGTGGTCAGTAGTATTCCCTCTCCTTTAAAATCTTTATCAAGTATAACCCTTAAAGGTTTATTCTGAATGCTTTTGCCAGTGGCTGTAACCAGGTAGGTTTTAAACTTAACCGAATCCAAAGGTTTATACATAGGTTTGTTAAACACCATATAACCTGTATATTTTGGTTTTTCTACCTTACCATACCGGTTACGGCTATATCGTTTAGGGTTAAAGAGTTTTTTAAAGAAAGAAGGATTATTGTACGAACGGTATGGTCTTTCTTTTTCTTCTTCATCGTAAGTAAAATAATTGCTTACGCCATTATATTTAACAGTAATTACCGCAAGTTTTGCCACCGATCCGGTACTATACAAACCCGCCTGCTCATTAAATTTAATGCTCCTGCCCCTTCCTACCCTAACCGTAGCATCTTTAATCAGGTTGCCCTTCAAATTAGTAAGGCTAAACTGAAAATCTTTTCTGTTATTGATGAACTGGAGATTTACATTATTTTCCGGTCCAAGCCGGTAAAACAGTTCGTTTTTAACTGCCCTTACATAAAGGTAATTACCATAAGGAAGCTTCCGGGTGTAGGGTTTATTGTTCGCATTGTAAAAAGTATCAACAAGCGTATGAAAAAAGCTATCGTTTATAATGCTTTTCGTTTTAGAAGCTATATTAAAAGCTTCCTGATCTGTCAGTTTGTAAATAAAAGTATAGGGGCCAGAGTGGGAGCTGACAGTTAATCTTTTCTGTGCGAAGCTAAAGTTAAAGGCCAGCGCAACAATCAGAATTGAGCGTAAAAGATGCTTCATATCATTGTATTTATAATATGGATGCAACAAAGCAGCAATTCCATAAAAATAAATACAATTTAACCTATCTGATAATTATTTCCAAATAATTTAAATGACAACACTTAAATAAAGCGTTTAATGATTCTGAGCTTGTGGGTATACCTGCCCAGTTCGGCACTGTAAATCCCTTCACTATCCATGGCATCTATTTTAACTTTACCCGAGGCATGTATAATCTCATTTGCATTGAGCAGGATACCAACATGAATAATCCTGCCTTCCGTATTGTCAAAAAATGCAACGTCACCAGGCTGTACTTCCGGTAAAAAATCTACGGTTGAGCCTTGTTCGGCCTGCTGCCAGGCATCTCTTTTTAGTTTAATACCGTTTAATTTAAATACGGTCTGCACAAAACCGGAACAGTCTATCCCAAACAAGGTTCTTCCACCCCATTGATAAGGTACATTTTGAAAAAACAGGGCTGTAGCAGTTATACGCTCAGTTGAAGCCTGGGCATCCGGACCCTGGGGCAAAAAGGAAACATTAAATTTATCTTTTCCCAGATAACAACAACCATTTTCATAAGCAGGCAATACACTACCTGGTGAAAGGTAGTATTTACCCCCGTCTGCAGCAGTGATTACATTTAAAGGTTGTGCCGGAACTAATGTATCGTAGTAATGACGCGCAGCGTATTGCTCCGCACTTAAACTACCCAGCTGTTTAAAATCTACCCAGCCTTCATAACCATCATAAGCATTCCTTATAAAAAGCCATTTGTCTGTTTGTTCGAGTATTTCCACCTGATCGCCAAATAACAATTGTGAGGCTATCTCCGCCTTGTCAGATGGTTCGGCCCTTAAAGCTGCCACTGCTACCCTGCAAATCCCGTATTGTTGTTCCATATTTAAAAATCAATGCTATAAAATTAAACTTTTATAGGGTTAATTTGTTATTTTTATAGTAGATAATTTATTTTTCTGCTTTAGTTTAACCCTTAATTTAGCCATCATGAACCTCAAAAAGATTTTAATTGCTGTTGATAACAGTACATGCTCAGAAAAAGCCGCCAAAACAGGTTATGAAGTAGCAAAAACCTTTGGAGCAGAGGTTGCACTGGTCAACATTATAGAACCCATACCAGCTAATATTAATCCCGATCTGACACTTGCACCGGTTTTTTTAGAGGCTTACGACAACAGTGAAGAGAATAGCCACGTTTTGCTAAAAGAAATAGAAACGAAATTTGGGCAGGGTATCCCAACCACTTATCTGAGTGTAATCGACAGTGCTGCACATGGCATCATTAAACAGTCGGACGAATGGGGATCTGACCTTATTGTGATCGGTACCTATGGCCGTACTGGTATTTACCATTTCCTGATGGGTAGTGTGGCAGAACACGTAGCCAGGAAGTCAGCCTGCCCGGTATTAATTATACCAAATAAATATGAAGAAAAAGCCTGAGCTTTTGCAGCAGAAACAATATAATAAGAAAGGCGCCTTAAGGCGCCTTTCTTATTATTATCGTAAATCAGCTTATCCTTCCTGGTGTAACCAGGCTTTTTTAGCTAATAGTTCTTCTTCTGTTTCACGCACGTCTTCATCATCCACACAACAATCTACCGGACATACCGCTGCGCATTGGGGCTCATCATGAAAACCCTTGCATTCTGTACATTTATCGGAAACGATATAATAAACTTCATCAGATACTGCTTCCTGAGCAGACTCTGCATCCATTTCCTTACCTCCAAAATCAATAATACCGTTTAAATTGGTACCATCAGAAAATCTCCAGGCTGTGCCTGCATCATAAATTGCATTATTTGGGCATTCAGGCTCACATGCTCCGCAGTTAATGCATTCGTCTGTTATTTTAATAGCCATGTCTTCGTCTATATCTATTGCTAAGTTTAACTTTGCAACAGCAAATATAACACATAAAATTAAAAATTCCCGGAATATGCCAATCCTTAATAGCGAAAAACTAATTATTGCATTAAAAAAACTTAGCGACTTTATGATTGATCCCGATCAGGAGTTCAAAAATCTCATCCAATCGGCCGCAAACAGCAATGCATGGTTTACCACAGCCGAAGTAGAAAGGGCATTGAAAGCTTTACACAAAATGCTAAACCAGGAAGACCTTGAAGTATGGTTTAAGGACATTAAAGTAAATAACACACCTAAAAAAGTGGGATTAATATTGGCAGGAAATATCCCGCTGGTTGGTTTTCACGATGTGATTTCAGTACTGTCTACAGGAAACATTGCTTTAATTAAGCTTTCCTCTTCGGATGATAAGCTGTTACCTGCATTGTTGAAACATCTGGTTGCCATTGAACCCCTGCTTACTGAGCGTATTGTTTATGTAGAGCGACTGAAAGATTTTGATGCCGTAATTGCTACCGGCAGCAACAATACTTCAAGGTATTTTGATTTTTATTTTGGTAAAGGCCCCAACATCATCAGAAAAAACAGGAACAGTATCGCCATAATTGATGGAAAAGAAAGCCGCGAACAATTGGCGCAGCTGGGGCACGATATATTCGATTATTTTGGTTTAGGTTGCAGAAATGTATCAAAGCTCTATATCCCTGAAGGATATGACATTAAACACTTTTTCGAGCCTATCGAACCCTTCAAGGAAATCATCAATCATTTCAAATACAACAACAATTACGATTACAATAAATCTATTTACCTGGTCAACCTGAAAGCCCATTTCGACAACGGCTTTTTGTTGCTGACTGAAGGTGAAAGCCTCTCCTCGCCACTCGCCGTTTTATATTTTGAATATTATAACAACATCAGCGAACTGGAAAAAAAGTTAAGAAAAGAAACAGCACATATTCAGTGCATAGTAAGTAACCTGCCTTTAAAACTGGATATACCTGTATTAGGATTTGGACAAAGCCAAAACCCTAAATTATGGGATTATGCAGATAATGTGAATACCGTAGCTTTTTTAAACAAAATTTAATTAAATAGCCTTAACTTAAGTCTTTCATCAAAATAGTGAGCCATACAGCCAGACTTTTCTTTTGTTTATTACCAGCGTTAACATGGATCGTCAATAGCAGCATCGCACAGACCTGTGTGGGTTCTTTAGGTGATCCTGTTGTAAATAACGACTTTGGCCGGGGAGCTGCAAACTATGGCCCTGCTTTAATCAACAGTACCACTTATAATTTTGTAGGTACCGGTACTCCTAGTGATGGAAGTTACACCATTACAAAAACAACGGCAGGCATGCATGTAGGAAACTGGCACCAGATCCGCAACCATACACCTAATGATCCGGATGGCTATATGATGATTGTGAATGCAAATGATGTTCCGGGTGTATTTTATGAGGCTGAAGTACCGGTAGACCTTTGTCCGAACACAACATACGAATTTGCGGCATGGGTAATTAATCTGCTTACCTACAGTGGCAAAAAACCGAACCTTACATTTTCCATACTTAGCCTTAACAACCAGCCGCTGGCCACACCTTATAATACCGGCGACATCACAGAGGGCAGCGCTACAGACTGGAAACAATATGGATTTTTATTTAGTACTACAGGAAATGTGAACCGGGTAAAAATCAGGATTACCAATAACGGACCTGGCGGAAACGGGAACGATATTGCTTTAGATGACATCACCTTCAGGGCTTGCGGACCCAAATTAACCCCATCGGTCAATCTCACAAGTTTAACCACGCAGCATCTATGTGAAGGTGAAAGCAAAGATTACAGTTTTAAGGTTGAAGTAGAGGGCTCAACTACACTTCAGTACCAATGGCAGTTAAATACAGGGAACGGATGGAATGACATCCCCAATGAAACGGGTACAGCCCTCAGTGTTAAGTTTGTCCAGGCCCTAAAGGGAACCTATCAATATCGCCTCGCCGCAGCCGAACCGATCAACTTCAATACGGCCTCCTGCCGAACTTTGTCATTGCCCATCACAGTTCAGGTAAACCCACTACCTGTCCCTGTTTTACCCAACGTGGCCACTTTTTGTGTTGGCGATCAGATTGCATTGAATTTAACTGCTGTTCCAGGGGCTACTTATTTATGGACAGGGCCAAACAGTTATCATTCTACTGAGCCATCGCCGGTTATCAATGATGCCGCTCTACAAATGCAGGGCCTTTATAAGGTAACCATAACCTCTCCTGCCAATTGTACTGCAGAGGGTCAGACCTTAATACAAATCGTACCCCGCCCTGTTGCTGTTATTTTACCTGTTGCCCCTATATGCCTGGGTAATGCTGTACAACTGAATGCTTCCGGCGGAACCAGCTACAGCTGGTCGCCATCTACCGGCCTGTCCGATACAAACGCAGCCAATCCGATGGCCAGCCCTAAGCTCACTACAACTTATACCGTTACAGTTTCCAATGGGGCTTGTGAAGCCAGCGCAGCTGTTACCCTTATTGTAAATGAAAATGCAACTGCTTATGCCGGTGCCGACAAAAAAATCCTTGAGGGACAGCAGACTACTTTAGATGGAGTTGTGGGCGATAATTCAAATTTTTTCTGGTCGCCCGCCGAAGGCCTGGATGATCCTTATAAGCTCATCCCGATAGCCGCTCCAACCAGGGATATTACCTACACGCTCAATGCCATTTCCAAATTCGGCTGCAGCAGTGCTGCTGACCAGGTATTGGTAAAAGTATATAAAACGGTAATTGTACCCAATTCCTTTAGCCCCAACGGAGATGGTATCAACGACCTCTGGAACATTACTGCAATTGAAACCTATGCCAATTCAAATGTAAAAATAATGAACCGGTACGGTCGTCTCCTTTTCGAGAGTTCCGGCTATGAAAAACCCTGGAACGGGAAATACAAAAATGAAGACCTGCCATCAGGCGTTTATTATTATGTTATTCATTTAAATCCGGAACTTAAACCCCTTACCGGTTCATTAATGCTGATCAGATAAATAGGCCAGATACCTTAAATCTCATTTTGAAATACTATTTTTGAACGATGTATGTTATTAAAGTAAAAGGCATTGCCAAGATTCCGGATTATGTACAATTGAGGGATGATAAATTTACCTTATTGGCATACTTTAGGGTAGACAGGCCAGACAAATCCTTAGAAAAACTGGGGCTGGGCGACAAACTGCCTTATATTATGAATTTTGTAAATAATTTGCCTTTCGGACAAATTGCTAAATTAGATATCTGAACATGACAGGAAGCACAGTTATAAATTTAAAGAATGTAGATGTATTTCAGCAAAAACATCTCGTTTTGTCGAACGTTAATTTGAATATTGACAAAGGGGAGTTTGTTTTTTTAATCGGACAAACGGGTTCCGGAAAAAGCAGCTTGCTCAAGATCATTTACGGTGATCTGCATATTGGCAACGGTGAGGGACAGATTGCGGGCTTTGACCTGAAAAAACTAGGCAATAAAGAAGTACCCTTTTTACGTAGAAAACTAGGCATTGTGTTCCAGGACTTTCAATTACTGACGGACAGGACTGTTGAAAAGAATCTGGAGTTTGTGCTTAAAGCAACCGGCTGGACCGATAAAAACCTCATCACCGAACGGATCAAGGATGTACTGGAAAAGGTTGGCCTGCGCTCCAAGATCAAAAAAATGCCCCACGAACTTTCCGGTGGCGAACAGCAACGTGTAGTAATTGCCCGTGCCCTGCTCAACAATCCGGAGATCATCCTTGCCGATGAGCCTACAGGAAACCTGGATCCTGATACTTCAGAAGAAATTGTAATGCTGTTAAAGCAGATCAGTCAGAGCGGAACAGCCGTTTTAATGGCCACTCACGATTACCACATCATCCGTACATTCCCTTCCCGCATCATCAAATGCGAAAGTGGGATTGTCCATGAAGATGCACAGATTGTTTAGTCCCGTTTTCTGACAAAATTTTCTTAATCAGCCATTCCAGGCAGTCTTTTCATTTTAAAACTGACAGCATGACTGATAATTTCCTATTGGCAAAGCTTTTGAGTTTATAACCAAAATTCTACTATACTATGTTTAGCAAGAAGAAAAAACACGATAATCAAGATACAACTATGCAAAATCAGGACCCTGCAGCACCTAATGCTGAAGATCTGTTGATAAATGTTACAGAAGAAACGCAAAACGAAGGCGCTGAAACAGCTGCCCAAGCTACTGACGAAAATACAGTCGAAATTTCCGCAGAAGAAAAACTGCAACAGGAAAATGCTGCTTTGAATGATAAATATCTGCGTTTATTTGCAGAATTTGACAATTACAAACGCCGTACGCAAAAAGAACGCATAGAATTGCTGCAAACTGCAGGTAAGGATGTGATCATTTCTTTATTACCTGTACTGGATGATTTTGACCGTGCCAATAAAGCCATGGAAACTGCTACTGATGTAAATTCGGTAAAAGAAGGTGTTAATCTGGTACATAGCAAATTAAAAGGCATACTGGCCCAGAAAGGACTGAAAGAAATAGAAAGTATCGATACCGCTTTTGATACGGATAACCACGAAGCCATTACTAAAATACCTGCTCCAAATGAGGAAATGAAGGGGAAAGTAATAGATGAATTAGAAAAAGGATATACCTTAAACGACAAAGTGATCCGCTTTGCCAAAGTAGTAGTAGGTAGTTAATATTTTTATGAGCAAAAGAGATTATTATGATGTGCTTGGTGTATCCAGAAACACATCTGCAGACGAGATTAAAAAGGCTTATCGTAAACTGGCCATTAAGTATCACCCGGATAAAAACCCGAATGATAAAGCAGCTGAAGAAAAATTCAAAGAAGCAGCTGAGGCTTACGAAGTCCTGAGTAATCCTGAGAAAAAACAGCGTTACGACCATTATGGTCATGCAGGTGTTGGTGGTGCTTCAGGCGGCGGATATGGCGGTGGCGGAATGAATATGGAAGATATATTCAGTCAGTTCGGAGATATTTTTGGAGGTGGCGGCAGCCCTTTCGAAAGCTTTTTCGGTGGCCAGCAGTCCCGTGGTGGCCGTCGTGTGGCCAAAGGCAGTAATCTGCGCATCAAGGTAAAACTTACACTCGAAGAAATTGCCAATGGCACCGAGAAAAAGATAAAGGTAAACAAACAGATCGTTTGTAAAACCTGCGACGGTACAGGGGCTAAAGACCGCTCATCGGTAAGTACCTGTAAAACCTGTGGTGGAAGTGGTGCGGTACGCCGCGTAACCAATACCATATTGGGACAAATGCAAACCACCTCTACCTGCCCTACCTGTAATGGAAGCGGATCGCAGATCACTGCTAAATGCGGATCATGCCATGGTGAAGGTGTGGTAAGAGGTGAAGAAACCATTACCATCAACATTCCTGCAGGTGTAAGCGATGGCATGCAGCTGAGCATGAGCGGAAAAGGAAATGCAGCCCCTAACGGTGGTATCCCGGGCGATCTGATCATACTGATTGAAGAGATCCCTCATGAAACACTGAAACGTGAAGGGAACAATGTAGTATATGACCTGCATGTATCTATTGTAGATGCAGCTTTGGGCTATAGCGCTGAAGTACCGACCATCGATGGCAAGGCGAAGATTAAAATTGAGCCCGGTACCCAGAGCGGAAAACTGTTACGTTTAAAAGGAAAAGGTATTCCTGAGATCAATTCCTATCACCGTGGCGATGAGATCATCCACGTAAACATCTGGACACCCAAAGCCTTAAGCGCAGAAGAAAGGGCCATTTTAGAAAGGCTGAGGGAATCGCCAAATTTTAAACCCCAGCCAGGAAAAAATGACAAAAGCTTCTTCGAGAAGATGAAAGAATATTTTGAATAATGACTGCAGCTGTAATTGACCTGGGTACCAATACTTTCCATCTTGTTATTGCTAAAATTACAGCTGATGGAATCCAGGTCATTTATAAAACCAACCTGCCGGTAAAGCTGGGTGAAGGCAGGATCAACGATAACATCATCATTCCTGAAGCTTATGCGCGTGGACTACAGGCACTGCAAGGCTTTTACCGGGAGATAGAAAAATATCAGGTGGATGTGGTAAAAGCCATCGCTACTTCAGCCATCCGTAGCGCGGCCAATGGCAGCAACTTTGTCAATTCCGCTAAATCTGATGCCGGAATTGACATTGAAGTGATTACAGGTGATAAAGAAGCAGAATATATTTTTAAAGGTGTAAAAGCAACAGGGGCAATTAAGGGCACCTGCCTGATTATGGATATAGGTGGTGGAAGCACTGAATTCATTATTTGCAACCCGGATGGATTACACTGGAAAAAAAGTTATGACATTGGCGCAGCACGTTTAATGCAGGCCTACTTTCATTCAGATCCGATCAGCGATAAAGATCAATCGGCTATCCGGGATCATTTAGATAAAGAACTGGGTACTTTAAAAACAGCCTGTAACACTTACCGACCAACGCAGCTGATCGGATCTGCAGGGGCATTCGAAACCTTTGCAGGAATGCTGGATCAGCAACTGGACTTAAACAAAATCAGCACTGCAGACATTGACCTGCAGAACTACCATACCCTTTCTAAAAACCTGATTGCTTCCACACATGCAGAAAGGGAGCAAATGCCCGACCTGATCAGCTTAAGGGTAGACATGATTGTCATTGCTGCCATTATAACAGATTATGTGCTGGAGGCCAGTGGCATCAACAGCATCAGCCTGTCTACTTATGATTTAAAAATGGGTGTACTGCAGGCAATTAGCGAGTCAGAAACCAGCTAACGCCTTATACAGTTTTTCTGTAGGCAACCCCATTACATTGGTATAAGACCCCACCAGTTTTTCTACAGCAATCAGGCCGATCCAGTCCTGTATCCCATAAGCCCCGGCTTTGTCTAAAGGATGATAATGTTCTATATAATACCTGATCTGCGCCGAGTTGAGTACGTTAAAGAAAACATCTGTTTTATCGTAAAAAGATTGGGTTTTGCCTGCATAGCTTAAACTTACGCCTGTATATACCTGGTGAACCGTCCCTGAAAGTTTCGTCAGCATCTCTGCTGCATGCCCTTCATCCTCAGGCTTACCCAGTATTTCATGCTGTAGCGCCACTATCGTATCTGCTGTAACCACAATACTATCTACACTATCGGCTTCAAATGCAGCAGCTTTCTTTTCAGCAATATAAACGGCAATTTCTGCAGGTGAAAGACCATCAGGATAACTTTCATCAACATCCTTTAACATCACCTTAAAATTAAGGTTCATGGCGTTCATTAAGTCCTGTCTGCGCGGCGATTTTGAAGCGAGGATAAGTGGGTGTTTTTGCTGATACATATTTTTAATACAGTATATTTGTTTTATCTGCTGCTAAAATAATAAAAGCGACACAAGGCCGCTTTTATTATTTTAGATATTTTAAAATCATTACTGACCGCCGGCACCGGCAGGTCCTTTTCCACTCATTCTTTTTTTCATGTTCTCAGCTCTTTCTGTTTTCCAATCAGCAAAGGCTTTTTTCTGATCGTCATTCAACAAAGCATTAATTTTTACATCATTTTCTTCGTTAACGGCTTTCATTTTGGCCATCATTGCATCCCTGTCACCTTTACCTTCTTCACGCGCTTTTTTCATAGTAGCGGCCTGATCTAAAAAGATTGCTGTTACTTTCGCCTTCTGGTCTTCCGATAGGTTTAACTTTTTGGTCAGCTGCTCTGCACTTTTCTGTGCTCTTTCTTCAGGCGATAACATTTTACGGTCGCCCCCGCCTTGTTGTGCCTGTGCAAATGTTACTACACTAAATAACAATCCGCAAATCATCAATAATTTTTTCATTGTCTATATTTTTATGGTTATGAGTTATGTGAAACTCAATGGTTAGAGACCATAACCCTGCAATAGGTTTAACCTCTAAATGTAACATAATTGTTGCAAATAGAAAATCGGTTTATTTACCGGAATCAGCGGCAGAAGGATTTTCATCAAACCACTTGTATTGTACCCTGAGTACTTTTTCTACAATATCCCTTACAGCAGTTTTACCACCGGTATAAGGAGAAATGTATTGGGAGATGGCCTTGATTTCCGGAACAGCATCTGAGGGGCAGGTGGGCAAACCTACAAGCTGCATAATTTTAAGATCAGGGATATCATCCCCCATATATAGAATTTCGGGAGCCGTTAGATTGTATTTGGCCAGCAATTTTTTGTACGCAGCCACTTTATCGGAAACACCTAAAAAAATGTCAGTTATGCCAAGCCCTTCAAAGCGCTTTTGCATGGTTATGCCTTTGCCACCTGATATAATACAAACCCGGTACCCCCGTTTAACGGCCAGCTGAAGCGCATAACCATCCTTGATGTTAAAGGTCCGTAAAAACTCGCCCGAATCAGACGCGATGATATCACCGTTAGTCAATACGCCATCAACATCAAAGATGAAGGTTGTGATCTGCTTTAGCTGTTCCAGAAACATGGGTGCTACTTCTGGTTGTCTCTCCATTCGTAAACCCAGGCCGACTGGATCTGCTCCAGGTGTCCTTCATTACTTTCTTCACGCGTACCTTTAAAGTTAGGTAGCGACAATACCCAGTCTAACAATTCGGTAAACCTGATGCGGTATATTTTGGCTTCGTTAAAATCATCACCAAATTTTTCATAAAGTTCCTGAGCAATATCCTCATGGTCGTTCCAGTAAATTGGCAGGGCAAACTTGTCTTGCATGTTATATTTTATTTAATCTTTTATAATTAATGGCCTAAGAATTCAGACTGGTCAGGAATGGTCACTTCAATGTCTCCACTGATCACCACACACTGGCAGCCTAAACGCGAGCTGATCTTCGGGCGTACTGCCCTGTCAATAAAGTCCTCTTCTTTATCAGAGATCTCCTGTATATCGTCCATACCCCTGGTTACATATACATGGCAGGTACTGCAACCGCATACGCCGCCACAATTGTGCTGCAGCTCTATGCCATGGTCAAGGCAAACATCTAAAACCGATTCCCCTCCGGCAATCGGTAGTTCAATTGTTTCTTTTCCCTGTTCTTCAAAATTTATCTTTAATTTAAAAATACTCATAATCTGGTTCAAAAATAAGCACCAAAAACCGCAATTACATGATTATCGCGTTTTTTTAATGCTATTACTTAAAATTTTATAGATTTCCAGCAAATGGGGCAACTTTTGCAGTAATTCTTCATGCTTTAGTATCGTTTGTTTGTCGTTCCTTGCTGCCGGCCCGGTCTGCACATCTTCCGGCAGTGCATTTTGCGCCTTCACAGCAGTTTCCATAATCAATGGTCGCAATATCTCAAAGTCGAGCCCTTGCTTTTCAACAATCTGCTGGCTCAACCTGTACATGTGGTTTACAAAATTACAGGCAAAAACCCCTGCCAAATGCAGTATCTTACGTTTTTCACTGTTTACCTCATAAATTAGCGGACTTAACTTAACCGCAATTAAGCGCAATGCACTCAGGTTTTCGGCACTATTTGCTTCCAGGCATAAGGGCACGTGAATAAAATCTATCGGTTCTTCTTTAGAGAAAGTTTGCAAAGGATAAAAAACGCCATAATTTTTAATACCCGATAATACATTCATATCGGTAGCACCCGAAGTATGGACTACCAGGCCATTTACGGCTTTAAGGGCCCTAACTAACTTTGCAATGGCATCGTCTTTTACAGCAATCAGGTACAGATCGGCATTCAGGTCTATATCCTCCAGATCAGCAATGGCCTGTGCACCTGTTTCAAAGGCCAAAGCAGCTGCATTCGCGGGATCTTTGCTCCATACCTGAACAATATCAGCTTCATTTTCTTTAAAGGCATTGGCCATGTGCGTGCCAACATTACCTGAACCTATACAAACAATCTTCATTGGGATAGCGGTTTAAATGGATTACTTTGTCAAAGCAATTATACTGCTCCAACTTCTTTTTGTCTTCTAAATATAGAAATTAAGAATCCAATAACCATTACAATTGTACCCACCCAATACAGATTGATATAAGGGAATTCAATAGATTTAAATACGACCCAGTCTTTAGCCTGTTGTGGTTTTTCGTAAACCTGCAGTTCAACTTTCTTTTGTTCGGGCAATACTTTGGTAAATCTCAGCCTTAAACCCAGGTCGTCTATATTCCGTGCAAAATCAAAAGTATTGTTTCCTTTAATCAGGAAAATAGGCTCTGTTTTATAAATTTTGCCATTCAAATTAACCTCCAGGGGCAAACCAACAGCAAGATCGCCAGGTGCAAGTACCAGGCTCTTTGCTTTAGGCTGATTGTTTAGCCCACCCACGGTAATTATTCCGCTACTGGTATGCAAGGTATCGCCCGTAGCTACATTTACAATTCTTGGCGCTTTGTAATTTTCTTCCTCACGGTGTCCCTCATGGTCTTCATGGCTCTCTTTTTTATCAGGTGCACTTGTAATGTGTGTATAAATGTCAAAGGTCAGATAGTGTTTGGTATCCGGAGAAGCAATCAAGCCCATTTTTTCGTTCACCTGCACATGTGGGTTCAACTCAAAATCTTCTTTAATTTTTCCGGTCTTTTCATCAATCACTTTAAAATTAAGTTTATAAAAAGTATTTGGTGCTATGGTTGTATCACTGGTATAAGTAACCGTATAACGCCCCATCTTTTTAGGCTCATTTTTATAAAGCACAATATTTTCACCCGGTTTCTCTACCTTCTCAAAATCCTTAACGGGTATAAAGTTCGCGGCATTCAGTGATATCGGCTTGTTGGTTGCCGCAGCAACCAGTGCGCCCAGCAACAATAAAGCAAAACCGATGTGTGCTACCGCAGCCCCTGCCAGCTTACGCTTTCCACCAAATGCCTGTCCCAATATTCTGGCATTCGACAAAACAGCAAATATACAACTAAAGGTGAGCAGGATATACATCAGGTTCTGATACACATTGGTGATGTAAACGAAAGCTGCAGTAATTACAATAGCAAATACAACTGAGGCAATTAAGCTGCTGTAAAATTTACGGGTATCCGTCCTTTTATATTTCAGAAACTGTGAAAAGCCCGATATAATGGTAACCAGGATAGCAAATGGGGCCTGCCATTGGTTATAATATTTTATGGCATCTATTGGCGGCGCAAATTTAGTTCCAAAAGCCTGGTTAAATACCGGTACTGAAGTAGAGAAGATTACCTGTATACAGGCTACAGTAATCACCAGTGCACCAATAAACATCCAGAATTCTCTTGAATAAGTTTCTTCATCTTTATTGGTAATGGGCAGTTCTTTCCAGCGCAGCACCAGCAATACTACCGGAATGCCCAGAAATACTACATTGTATAAAATCAGGTGCCAGAACATGCCCAGATCGGTAAATGAGTGTACAGAAGTCTCGCCCAGCACACCGCTACGCGTTAGGAAAGAGGCATATAGTACCAGTACAAAGCTGATAAAGATGAGTACAATAGCCGTAAAAAAGGCATGACCGGTATTTTTAAAGGCAATCATCACGTGCACCCCGGCAATCAGGGTTAGCCATGGAATGATAGACGCATTCTCTACCGGGTCCCAGGCCCAGAAACCACCAAAATTCAGGGCTTCATAAGCCCAGAAAGAACCCATAATAATCCCTGTTCCCAATATCATGACCGCAAAAAGCGCCCATGGCATTGCGGGTTTTACCCATTCTTTATACCTTTTTTCCCATAATCCGGTAACAGCGTAGGCAAATGGGACAACCATGCTGGCAAAGCCCAGAAACAGGGTTGGCGGATGGATCACCATCCAGTAATTTTGCAACAGTGGGTTCAGCCCCCTGCCATCTGTAATAAACTTAAGGTAGTTTTTATAATTTTCAGGATCAGCAAAAATCGGTGCCATTTCCTTTAAATTCAATGCATCTCTGAGCAGGATAAACGGAGAACTACCAATGCGTTCACCAAGTATCTCGACACCAAGTAGCATAGAGGTTAAAAATACCTGCGAAAATGCGACTACCGTCATTACCCCATTCTCCCACGATTTTGCTTTCCAGATCAGGATGGTTCCCAGCAACGATTGCCAGAATGCCCAAAGCCAGAAACTGCCCTCCTGCCCTTCCCAAAAGGCTGATACAATATAATATACAGGAAGTTCTTTCGACGAATGCGAATAAACGTAATAGTACTCGTTGTAGTGATTTAGAATGAGATAAAAAAGTGTTGCACCAATACCAATGATACTAACCCAGTTGAGTAAGAAGGATATACGACCTATCCGAGTCCAGGATTGATCACCGATCTCTTTATTCCGTGCTGCAAAGAAATACGACATAGCTGAGAGCAAAGAAGCGGCAAATGCCAGAACAATAAAAAACTGGCCGATCTTACCGGGAAGGAGGTTCTCTCCAATAAATTGTATATCCATTAAAATTAATTGTATTTTTCTACTTTACCATCCTTATTGACCTCTACCAGGTCATTGTTATACTTAGAGGGGCACTTCATCAATATCTTGGAGGCGTAAAAAGTATCCTGGTCCATTTTACCAATCAATACCAATTTTTCTGAACGTTCAAAATCCCGTGGTTTGGTTCCGGCATATACCACTTTATTTACCTTGCCATTCTGGTCTTTCATGAAAAATTCAAAACGGTTGGCATCCTTAAGCGCATCATAATGCATTCCTTTTTCTTTTTCCCAGTATCCCATTACATGGAATTCTCTCGGATCTTTAGAAGCTTCTGTAAAGGTAGAATAGGTATTGGTATCTGCGCTGAGACTCACTAAGAAACCTACACATAACGCAATAGTAATTAAACCAATAATTGCACTTTTTTTCATCGTTCTTTATATTTTTCTTCAATGGTAATGAGACAGTCATGATATCATGATGTGCTCACGGATATAATAAAGTTTTAATAGAAACACCACAAAGATAAAAAATATAAGTACCTAAAACCCTTTGTCCATATTCAAAACGGTTTGATGACAGTTTATTGATAGTTCTCTGACAAAAGCACAAAAAAATCCGCAGCACTTGCTACAGTACTGCGGATCTGATCAGTTATTTAAGTATTATGGCCAAACACCCAGGTTCATATAGGATACAGCGATCTTATCAATTGAACCAACAAAAGCGGCTGTTCTTAAAGTTTTAACACCAGCCTTGCTCAATAAGGTTTCCCTGATCTCATGGTAGGAATGGATCATGGTATCTTCCAAACCGGAATTCACCAGTTCCAGTTCCGAAGCGCCTTTCACAATCATTAAACGGTGTTCGGCAGGGATACTTTTACCAGTCAGGCTTTCCAGTGTGTTGATCAGGTTCCTGTTGGAATTTTCGGCATAGCGGTTTTCCATCCGTCCAAAAGCTACATGCGAAAGGTTTTTCAACCATTCAAAATAAGAAACGGTAACACCACCGGCATTGCAATACATATCAGGGATAATGATACCTCCCATTTCTGTAAAGATTTCCTCGGCCTCCGGTGTGGTTGGCCCGTTGGCCCCTTCAGCAATAATTTTTGCTTTAATGTTTCTGATATTCTCTACGGTCAGCTGGTTTTCCAGTGCTGCAGGCACCAAAATATCACATGGTTGCTCCAGGCCCTCCATAGAATTTTTAAATTCCACTGCGCCAGGGAATCCCAAAATTGAACCGGTTAATTTACGGTGTGCAAATACCTCGTCAATATTAAACCCATTTTCATTGTAAATAGCCCCTTCAAACTCACAAAGGCCAACTATAGTAGCCCCAAACTCGGCAAGGAACTTGGCCGAGTGGTATCCTACATTACCCAAACCTTGTACGATAACTCTTTTGTCGCCCAAACCGGCTTTCAAGCCAATTTTAGCCATATCTTCGGCTACACTTACACATTCACGTATGGCATAAGCCACACCACGGCCGGTAGCCTCTTTACGGCCACGGATACCATGTAAAGCAATCGGCTTACCGGTAACACAACCCAAAGCATCAAGCTGACCAGGGTTCATGGTCATATAAGTATCGGCAATCCAGCTCATTTCACGTTCTCCTGTTCCATAATCTGGTGCAGGAACATCAATCCCAGGGCCTATAAAGTTCTTTTTAATTAATTCGGTCGTATAACGGCGGGTAATGTTTTCCAGTTCACCAATGGTGTAGTTTTTAGGATTGATACAGATCCCCCCCTTTGCACCGCCAAATGGTACATTTACAATCGCACATTTGTACGTCATCAAAGCTGCAAGTGCCATCACCTCATCCTCATTTACCATATCACTGTAACGGATACCCCCTTTTGTAGGGTTCATGTGCTGTGAGTGTTCTACCCTCCAGGCATCAATTACCTCGAATCCATTTCCCCTGCGAATCGGGAACTGGAAACGGTATACACTGTTACAAGCTTTAATTTGAGTTAATAAACCTTCCGGATGGGCGGTAAACTGCGCGGCACTGTCGAAATTCTTGCAGACATCTGCAAAGAAATTTGTCTCATTTGCTGTATTAGCCATTATTTGTTTTTTTATGAATTTGAAATAAGTTCTCAGTTATACATGCAAAATTGCATTAAAAAAAACGATTAATACAAATAGATAATTACTTAGTGTATGCCTAACACTACCTCAGATTACAGGCAAAAACAGGCATTAAACGATTTAAAATTAGTTTTTAGCAGAAGATTTCTCCTCTATTTTTTTTAATCTTTTATCCAGGGAGAACAGATAGATCAGCAAGCCAATAAGAATGATGAGGATACAAAAAACAACAACATATATCTTTCCATTGCTGCGTAAAGTATCAGCCATCTCCACTTCATTGGATTGGGCAAATAATTCCACTGAAGTTAACAATAGTGTTAAGGCAAATATGAGCTTCTTCATTTTATGAGTTTTGTTTATTTTCTATTGTTCTGATCCTAAATCTGATGGTATAGATCCAGTAACCGATTATTGACCAGCCAATAAATGCAGGATACAAAACAACCCGCATGCGACTGTCCAGATCGTAACTGTTAAACCCGGGGTTCCCTCCGTTTCCCGGATGCAATGAATCGGACAAACGCGGCAATACCATAATCAGAACTACCATCATTGGAAAAGCAAAAATATTGTATATGGCTGAAATTTTTGCGCGTTTCTGCTGTTCATCAATGGAATTTCTCAATACCAGGTAAGCAAAGTACAAAAGTATCGCTATAGCTGTAAAATTTTGCTTTACATCAAAGCTCCAGAACTGTCCCCAGGTAAATCTGGCCCAGAAAGCACCGGTAACCAGGCCAAGTATACTAAAAACGATGCCTACATTTACACTTTCTACAGCACGCAGATCATCAGATTCATTTTCACTCAATAAATACTTTATACTGTAATAAACAGAAATAGAAAACAAGGTAAGCATGGCAAACCACATAGGTACATGAAAATACAGGTTACGTATGGTCTCATTTAATATGGCTAAACGGGGTACACCCAAAAGTAGTCCGGCAATGGTAGTATATAAAACTAATACTGACCCTAATATCTTCCACCAAAGTTTGTTCATTATACAGGCTTAATCGGAACAAAGGTAATAAAGCCATGGGGCTTTTTTATCATAAACATGTAAATGCAAAAAACAAGTTCCAATTACTTTAATCGCGCCACAGGTAAGGGAAAAGCAACAGGCTCACTGCAGTAACCAATGCATTGATCAGCAACAATATTCCAACTTCGTCCCAGCTTACACTCCTGTCCAGCCCATCAATCGCATTCTTTGTGAGTCTGACCAACACGATTAATACCGGAATGATGACAGGAAAACTAAGAATTGCCATCAGCATCCCGCCGTTTCCGGCTTTAGATGCAATTGCAGATATCATGGTAAATATAGTAGAGAAACTTAAACTGCCCAGCAGCGTAGCAAGCAGATACAGCCCCGGATCTTCTGGTGTATAATTGAATACCAGAATATAAAATCCAAGCGCAATTAAAGTCAGCACCGACATCAGCAAAACATTGTATACCGTTTTGGAAATGATCAGTGCAATCGGGCTTGCAATGGTATAAATGTATAGCTGCCTGCCCCGGCTTTCCTGCAAAAAGCTTTTTGACACTGCATTTATAGAGGCAAAAAGCATAATGATCCAGAACAGTGCATTCCAGGTAAGCTTGCTGTCAATGCTTACAAAAGAAAGAAAGCAAACAAACACCGTAGATACGACATATAACAACACCCCGTTTAATGCGTATTTGGAACGCCATTCCAACAGCAGTTCTTTTTTTATCAAATGTTTTACCTGGCTTAGTAAATTCATGCAGCGGCAAAGATAATTTAAATCAAAACAAAAAAGCAGGAATAATCATTCCTGCTCCCGTTTTTTAGTAATCCTGTTTGCTATTTCAGGTCTGCAGTATGCCCAACCATAGCTGGTGTTAAAATTTTTGCTTTAACCGGCGCTGTTGATGGCTGATCGGCCCCAACCTGTAAAGGCATTTTACAAGGCTGTCCATCCATGTCAAAGGCAATTGCCGGATAATTACCTGTAGCCTTTAAAGCCTGACTTGCGGCAGAAAGGTGGTAAGTACCTGTTGCATCACGCTGCAGCTTAGGGTCAATTGTCCTGTAAGCACCTTCCGGGATATTGCCCGGCCCCTTAACATTAAAAATCACATTACCTTCCCATTTAGAATTAACATATGGCCCCTTGATCAAAGCTGCTTCATCGCCCCCCTGTATCAGGTTATTGGCAATGGTAACAGCGGTTGCCCCCAGGCCTATCGGGCTTCTCGGATTTAAAGTGATGTTACTTTTGTTATTGATCAGTGTGTTGAAGGCAATTAAAACCCTGTCTGGCCTGTCGTGGGAAGTTAAAGGTGCCCCATCGGCTACCTCTGCCCCACCGTTGCCAATGTTAATGGCCGAATTGCAGTTTTCGAAGTAATTGCTGTAAATAATATGGTCATCGCCAAAAATCCTGATACCGGGTGTATTGTTAAAATAATTGCCATATACCTGATTAAAATTACCATGGCGCAGGGTAAGCTGTGCCTTACAATCGCGAATGGTATTGTAACGTACGGTTAGGGCTGACGATTTAACGGATAAAAGTTCGTTCTCGCCTTCGCAGTTTTCAAATAAATTATATTCAAAAATGCTGTTGCTGGAAGAAAGGCTAAATCCACTAAGGCCAAATTGTACAGCCTCGGCACCATTGCCCCGCTGCTGCGAAAAATTATGAAAGTAATTGTGGTGGATCCATAAACGCTCGGCAATCTGTTTACCTGTACCCCTCACCCCAATAAATTTTCCTAAAGCATTTTTATTTTGAAAGGTGTTGTGATCAATCTGCTGGTCGCTGCCAAAAACAGTCAGGTAATTTCCCTCTCCGGTAGTTTCAAAAATATTCCTGGTCCAGCGGCAAAAACTGGACCCTTCGCCGGTTTCGGCCTTGCCGGACAAATGGGTAAATTTAAAACCACGGATGACAATATAAGCCGATGGCCCTGCTATTTTTACCCCCCCTGCCCCGGTAATTTCTGCTCCGCCAATGCTTTCTGCTGCAATGGTAATGGGCTTTGCTGCTGTACCCTTTTTTCTCACAACAATATCGTTCGTACTGGTATAAACGCCGTTTTTAAGCAGGATGACATCACCCGCTGCCGATTTATCTATAGCCGCCTGCAATTCCGGCAAAGAAGAAACAGTAATTGTACCTGCAAAGCCTGCAGTAGCAATACCAAAGGTAAACAGACATAGTATAAAAGTAAAGATTCGCTTCATCATCTAAATAAGGTTATAATATTTGATGAAGTTAGCTGTTCTTTATTTATTTATTGTCAGCTAAATATTCCTATTATTGTATGATTATGGCAGAATATTTAGACATTATCGTACGGAGCCTGGCAGTATATGTTTTCATGCTTCTTGCCATCCGCTTAACCGGAAAGAAAGAGCTTTCACAGCTGAACACCACAGATGTAGTATTGATTTTACTCATCAGTAATGCAGTTCAGAATGCTATGGTAGGCAACAATACCAGTCTGGCAGGCGGACTGGTAGCAGCCGCCGTGTTGTTTACACTAAACTTTATACTTAAAAAGGTAATGTTCAAAAGCAGGTGGTTCAGAAATCTGCTTACAGAAAAACCTGAAATCCTGATCCATAATGGCAACCTGGATTTTGCAATGCTCAGTAAACTGGGAATTACAAATGAAGAATTACGTGAGGCCATCCGCGAGCATGGCGTAGAGAAATACAAAGATGTAAAACTGGCCATTATGGAAGCAGATGGCAACATCAGCATCATCAGTGGCGATGAAAACCTGAAGCAGAGCCAGTATAAACGCAAAAGGAAACACAAATCGCTGGGCGACCTGAACTGATCTTTTAATTAAGCGATCATATCGCCCTGCGCTATAATTACCGCCTTCGGTTTTCTCACCGTGATCAGGATAAATGTCCCGGCAAGAATTACAAACCAGCCCCATTTATATTTAACCAGACCAGCAGCAAAGTTCACTGCCTTTTTAAAATGTAAAAACCCGAAAGAATCGTGTGCTTTAAAATACACTCCGGCTAGGGTTATAGCTACCAATAGAATTCCGGCCCAGCCGGCAAATTTAACCAGACCAGCCTTAGTGGTAAATGCACCGATCAAACCCACAAGCACCATAACATAAAAAGTAATCGCCAGTGTTTGGTCAAGGTCAAAATAATTCCAGTTGCCCAAAATCGGAACGCGTACCAGCGGGCACATTCCACCAATAGCCATGATCGCCGCCCCTATAATTCCCTGTGTCCTCATCACTAGCCCTTGGTATTGATCCCCATTTTATCCGCAAAATGCGCACAATAATCACGCAGGTCTTCCACAATCAGGTTTTCACCTGTAGCCCTTAAAAAACTGTCGCCCATAGTTTGCAGGGTCTCATAAAAAAACCTCTTCATTTCATCAACAGGCATATCTTTGGTCCACAAGTCAATCCGCATAGAATTTTTATAGTTATGGTCCCACAGCGCCAGCATCATAGATTTTACAGGCACCTGCTCCTGTGTTTCTGCATCTGTAGATTCCCAAAGGATATTATCGGGTACATTGTTATCGTCTAACTGAACTGTAATTTTTATTTCTGCTTGTTTCATCTGTTTTAATATATACTGATTTTAATAACGACAATCAAAAGAATGGTAATGACTACAAAAAAACACTCCAATATCCATATTTTTTTAAGCTCTGGCACAAACTTCCTGAAAATCTGATCCGACACGAAACAGATAATGGCAATCAAAAAACTAAAGCCAACAAGTATGCCCGAAATATCAATATACATGGCCGTACCCCTGGGTTTCTTTTCCTCCAGCAGCAACCACACTGCAATCACCAGAAAAACTGCCGAAACAATATTTAACGGTGTCAGCCTCAGCTTTACATTCTTTTCTTTTTGAACTTCTTTTTCTTCCATGCAGGTGTTTTGTCCCTGTTTTTTTCTCTTGCAGCTGCAGCTATAGCGGCAGCATGTTTTTTCTCGTGAAACGCACCTTTAAAATCCGGATCATCCTTACGTTTCTGGTCGTCAATTGCACGGGCAATGGCCTGCTTTTCATCATAAGGTGTTTCTTCTACAAAAACTTCAGCGGGCAAAGGTACAACAGGAATCTGTTGTCTGATCAGTTTTTCTATTTTCTGAATGTAATATTTCTCGGCCGGACTGCAAAAAGTAAGGGCATCGCCTTTAGCATACGCCCTGCCCGTACGGCCAATGCGGTGTACATAATCTTCAATGATGATCGGTACGTCAAAATTGATCACGTGGCTCACCTCCGAAACATCAATCCCCCTCGAAGCTACATCCGTTGCCACCAATACCCTGATATTGCCTTCCTTAAAATTATTGATAGAGTTGATGCGCGTGTTCTGTCCCTTATTGGCATGGATTACCCTTACCGCATCCTCTCCAAAACGGCGTGTAATAAAACTATAAATATTATCGGCCACAGTTTTGGTCTTGCAAAAAATGATCAGGCGCTTAAATTCCTCATCATTTTTCATCAGGTGCTGCAACAGGTTGATTTTGGTCTTAAAGTTGGGTACCTCATACAATGTTTGGGTAACCGTTGCTGCCGGGGTGGCTTGTTCTGCTACCTCTATAATGGTGGGGTTCTTTAAAAAATCGCCCGCTATCTTCTGCACCAGGTTACTCATGGTAGCCGAGAAAAGCAGGTTTTGCCTTTTACGGGGCACCACTTCCAAAATGCGGTGTATGGAACCAATAAAGCCCATATCCATCATTTTATCGGCCTCGTCCAATACCAGGAATTTTAAATACTGTGTGTTGATGTGCCCCGCCAGATAAATATCCAGGAACCTGCCCGGCGTAGCAATGATAATATCTACGCCAGCTTTGATCTGCTCGATCTGTGTTTTAGGGCCTATGCCGCCAAATATCACTACCGAACGCAGATCGGTATAAGCAGCAAACATTTTCACATGCTCCGCAATCTGCATGGCCAGCTCCCTTGTCGGGGCCAGGATCAGCGCACGTGCGGCATCGCCCTGTGCATATTTCAGCTGCATCAAAATGGGCAATACATAAGCGGCTGTTTTACCGGTACCGGTTTGGGCAATGCCAAAAATATCCTGTCCGGACAATACGGGTGCAATTGCTTTTTCCTGTATGGGTGTAGCCTCGGTAAACCCGGCATCAGCTACAGCATTTAAGATCTGTCGGTTAAGGTTAAAGTCCTCGAATTTCTTGGCCATTTTGCAAAAATAGACAAAATTTATTTAGTGCTGCCGCCCCGCAGGGTTTATTAATTTATGCCAAAGAAGATTTTTGGATAAGTTTTTTCTAATTTTGAGCGCATGAACACCATTCTTATAAAAGGAGCCTCTGTAGTAAACGAAGGCCAGATTGTTGTAGCCGATGTACTACTTAAAAACGGCTTTATTGAAAAAATAGCCCCAAACATTGATATTGCGGCCCATCAGGAGATCAATGCTGAAGGCCTGCACCTTTTTCCGGGAATGATAGACGACCAGGTGCATTTTCGTGAGCCGGGCCTAACCCATAAAGCAGATATTTTTTCGGAAAGCATGGCCGCTGTTGCCGGCGGGATTACTTCTTTCATGGAAATGCCAAATACAGTACCCAATACACTTACACAGGAACTGCTGGCCGATAAATATGCCATTGCCTCAGAAATGTCGCTGGCCAATTACTCCTTTTTCATGGGTGCATCTAACGACAACCTGGACGAAGTATTAAAAACAGACCCTAAAAACGTTTGCGGCATTAAGGTATTTATGGGTTCTTCTACAGGCAATATGCTGGTAGACAATGAAAAGGTACTGGAAACCATCTTCAAAGAAGCGCCCATGCTGGTGGCTACGCATTGCGAAGATGAGCAGACTATCCGGCATAACCTTGCCGTTTATAAAGAAAAATACGGAGAAAATATCACCATAGCTATGCACCCGCTGATCCGGAGTGCCGAAGCCTGTTATAAATCCTCTTCAATGGCTGTAGAACTGGCCAAAAAGTACCATACACGTCTCCATATCCTGCACATTTCTACGGCAAGGGAAGTTGCACTATTTGACAATAAAACACCACTTGCAGATAAAAAAATAACCGCTGAAGCCTGTGTACATCATTTATGGTTCGACGATCATGATTATGCGGTTAAAGGAAACTGGATCAAATGGAACCCCGCTGTTAAAAGCGCTGCAGATAAAGCAGGTATCCTGAAAGGGGTACTGGACGGCCATATCGATATCATTGCTACTGATCATGCCCCACATACCATTGAAGAAAAGGAACAGCCTTATTTACAGGCCCCCTCTGGCGGCCCACTGGTACAGCATGCACTGCCCGCACTGTTCGAAATGTATCACCAGGGTAAAATATCGCTGGTACAGATTGCCGAAAAAACAGCACACAATGTGGCAGTATGTTTCAATATCGATAAAAGGGGCTTTATCAGGGAAGGCTACTGGGCCGACCTGGTGCTGGTAAACCTGAACGATCCTTTTACCGTAACCAAAATGAACGTACTGTACAAATGCGGCTGGTCGCCCTTTGAAGGGCAAACCTTCAAAGCCGAAGTTACCCATACCTTTGTATCCGGCAACCTTGCTTATCAGAAAGGGAAATTCACTACCCAGGAAACCGGCAAACGACTGGCCTTTAACCGCTGATGAATACGGCTCATAAACACACGCTTAAAAAGTTTATACTGCTCTTTGCCCTATCGGCACTGGTGTATGTTTTTGGGTTTTTCCCCCGGCTGGTAGAATCCCTGTATTCAGAAGGATTTTACAGCCTCACCTCAGTCATACAGCGATTTATAAGCGGGATATTCCCATTCGCCCTCGGCGATTTTTTGTACCTGCTGCTCATCTTGTATACAGCCCGTTCCCTATACCGCTTTTATAAAAAAATAATACAGAAACGTTTACAGCAAAGCGATAGGCTGCATGTCCCTTTACAGGTACTGAACTTTATACTTGTATTATACCTGTTTTTTAAAGTTTTATGGGGCCTAAATTATTCACGCATCCCCATAGCAAGGCAGCTGGGCATCAGCAACGAAAAATACAACACCGAAGAGCTGGTATTACTGGGTAAATACTTTATTGCGCGGTTAAATGACCTTCAACACCTCAAAAGGGCCGCTTATACCACTGCTCAGCTGGAAGCTGAAGCCAAACAGGCTTATGATAAAATGCGCCGGAAAAATGCTTTTTTCAATTACCGCTCTCCGGCGGTAAAGCCGGTATTGAACAGTTGGGTGGTGACTAAAATAGGCATAGAGGGCTATTACAACCCGCTTTCTGGCGAAGCGAACATCAACATGCGCCTGCCCGAAACCTCACTTCCTTTTGTAAGTTGCCATGAAATTGCCCACCAGCTGGGTGTAGCACGCGAAGATGAGGCCAACCTGGTAGGCTATCTGGTTGCCATCAACAGTGAAAATCCGGATTTCCGTTATTCTGCAGCCTATAACATGCTCAAAAGTATCCTCTTCGAGATCAGGATCAAATCAGCAGAAGATTACGAAGCCCTGTATAAGACGATTAATCCGCTAACCTTAAAAGACATTCAGAACGACAGGGATTTCTGGCAGAAATATAACAGCGATATGTTCCTGTATTTTGGACTGGCTTTCGACCGTTTTCTGAAACTCAACAACCAGCCAAAAGGGACTGATAGTTACCAGGATATTGTATTATGGCTGTACAACTTGCATAAAAGAGAGCTTCATAAAATGCAGCAGCCCTAAAACATTGCAACAATCCAACAAAAAAGCCCCGAAACAATTGTTAAATTTGCCCCACTATGGCAAAGATATCCATTAACCTGGCAACAGGCTCACTGCAAAAAGAAGAAATTATTGTTGGCATCGATCTGGGCACCACCAACAGCCTGGTGGCTTTTATCAATCCGGATAAAAACCCTGTGGTGATCAATGATACCGGAAAGGGCTTGCTGGTTCCTTCTGTGGTACATTTTAACCAGCAGGGCGATGCGCTTGTAGGTAATGAAGCCAAAGCATTCCTGACTACCGATCCGGAAAATACCATATTCTCCGTAAAACGTTTACTGGGCCGCTCTTATAAAGATGTAGCCGGCCATAAGGATACCTTTTCCTATAAAATTATTGATGACGAGAACGACTCGCTGGTGAAAATCAAAGCGGCCGACCGCTTTTATACACCAATAGAATTATCGGCCGAGATTTTAAAGGAACTGAAAGCCCGCGCAGAACATGCCTTAAAAACTCCGGTAAACAGGGCTGTAATTACGGTGCCCGCTTATTTTAACGACAGTCAGCGCCAGGCAACCCGCGATGCCGGCCGTTTGGCAGGCCTGGATGTGCTGAGGATTGTGAATGAACCCACCGCTGCCAGTCTGGCTTATGGCCTGGGCCTCGACCCCGGCCAGCAAAAAACAATTGCGGTATATGATTTGGGTGGCGGAACTTTTGATGTCTCCATACTCTCTATACAAAACGGGATCTTTGAAGTATTGTCTACCAACGGAAATACCTTTTTGGGTGGCGACGATTTTGATCGTGCCATTGTACATTACTGGATAGAAAAAAATAAACTGAATACAGAAGAACTGGCAACAAATGCTGCTTTAATGCAGGGTTTAAGGTTGAAAGCCGAAGAAGCGAAAAAAGCTTTGACCACACAAAACCTGTATAATGAAAAGCTCGCCAAAAGCCAGCCTGCTGAACTGAACACGGAAGAAATCTGGTGCAGTATAGACAGGCAAACATTTGAACAGCTTATTGCTCCTAAGGTTGCCGAAACCATCAATTCCTGTAAACAGGCACTGAGCGACGCCAAACTCACTATAGCAGAAATTGATGAAGTGGTATTGGTTGGGGGCTCTACCCGTACGCCCTATGTGAAAAAACAGGTAGCAGCTTTCTTTAACAGGCAGCCACAGAACCAGATCAACCCGGATGAGGTAGTTGCACTTGGTGCAGCCATACAGGCTGATATCCTGGCCGGAAACCGTTCCGACATCCTTTTACTGGACGTTACCCCGCTGTCCCTGGGCATCGAAACCATGGGCGGCCTAATGGACGTCATCATCCCCAGAAATGCCAAAATACCTACCAAGGCCGGCCGCCAGTATACCACATCGGTGGACGGACAGGTAAACATGAAAATCTCTGTTTTCCAGGGTGAACGCGATCTGGTACAGGAAAACAGGAAACTAGCCGAATTTGACCTGAAAGGTATCCCCGCCATGCCGGCAGGTTTGCCAAAGGTAGATATCAATTTCCTGCTCAATGCAGATGGCATACTTACGGTACAGGCTATAGAACTCCGCTCGGGCGTAAAGCAGGAAATAGACATTAAACCGAGTTACGGACTAACAGATGATGCCGTAGAAAAAATGCTGGTAGACAGCATTACCCACGCCAAAAGTGATGTAGAACAACGTATGCTCATCGAAGCCCGCAGCGAAGGGGAACAACTGGTATATACTGCCGAACGTTTTATCGAAAAACATGCCGTATACCTTACAGCTGAAGAAATTTCCGCTACAAAAACATACATCAGTGCTTTGCAGGCTGCCCTGGGCAAGGCCGAAAAAGATGATATCCTTAAAAAAGCAGATGAACTGAACGAATTTACACGTCCTTTTGCCGAACGGGTAATGGATGTGGCCGTTTCTTCGGCCATGAAAGGAAAAAGTATCGAATAAATAACCAGCGAATACACTATTGTATATAGGTTTACAGTAATGAAAAGGACATTTCTTATTGCAGGCCTGCTGGCGCTTTTTATACTATGTAGTTCCTGGGGCTTTTATGCGCATATCCGCATCAACAGGCTGGCGGTCTTTACACTTCCGGCAGGCTTAAACCGTTTTTATAAGGCCAACATCAGCTACCTGAGCGACCATGCCGTTGACCCCGATAAAAGGCGATATGCAGATACCGCAGAGGCCGCAAGGCATTACCTCGATGTAGAATTGTATGAAGCACATATAGACAGTATTCCAAGAAAATGGGAGGAAGCTGTTAAAAGATATGGGCTGGTCCGGCTAAACCAGAATGGCATTTTACCCTGGCAAATCCAGAAAAGTTATTATAAACTGGTAGATGCCCTTAGGGACCGCGACTCGCTTAAAATACTTATTTATTCTGCCTATTTAGGGCATTACCTGGCCGATGCACATGTACCTTTACACACCACGCAAAACCACAATGGCCAACTCAGTAACCAGTTGGGCATACATGCCTTCTGGGAAAGCCGTTTACCTGAGCTGTTTGCAAAAAAATATAATTATGTGGTTGGACAGGCTATATACATCGAAAGCCCTTTAAAAGAGGCCTGGAAAATCATTACCCATACCCATAAAATGGTAGATACCGTACTTACCTTCGAAGCCAGGCTCAATGCCCGTTTTCCGGCACACCGGAAATACAGCTTTTTGGAAAGGAACAACCAGGTTGGCAGACAGTACTCCCTGGCCTATTCAAAAGCATTTCACGATGGGATGAACCACATGGTAGAACGACAAATGCGCGCAGCTATACATAGTATAGGTTCCTACTGGTATTCGGCATGGGTTGATGCCGGACAGCCATTACTGTAAAGTCTGGATCAATAGACCTGCTCTTCTTCTTTTACAGTATTTTCAGCAACCGGTAAAGCCTTTTTCTTAAACTTTGATTTTAGGGCAGCAAATATAGCCGGAAAGAAAGTGACTACTGCAATTACCACAATTACGATATCAAAATTCTTTTTAACCACAGGTATCTGCCCCAATAAATAGCCGGCCATAAGCAAACTGGAAATCCAGGCTACTCCACCGATTACATTAAACAAGGTAAACCTGCCAAAAGGCATTTTTGCAATTCCCGCAACAAAAGGGGCTATGGTTCTGAAAATTGGTAAAAAACGACTGAATATAATGGCTTTGCCACCATGTTTTTCAAAAAACTCGTGCGACTGGTTGTAGTATTCGAGTTTAAGGATCTTATTGTTCTCTTTAAATACTTTAACGCCAAAAAAGCTGCCGAGTTTATAATTTAAGGAATTACCCAGAATGGCAGCCACAATCAGCAATAACATCATTACCCATATACTCAATCCGGTATTTTCTCCGGCAATGAGTGCGCCCATCGCAAACAGCAGGGAATCACCTGGTAAAAATGGCGTAACAACGAAACCGGTTTCGGCAAAAATGATGAGAAAAAGAATGGCGTATGTCCAGTTCTGGTAATCTCTGATGATCTCTTCCAGGTGCTTGTCAATGTGCAGCAGGAAGTCAACTAAAAAGCTAAAAAACTCCATTCTCGTAAATTAAGCCCAAAAATAAAAATATCATGGCAATAACCATGATATTTTTAAGAATAGAATTGTCATAATTACTTATAACAGGTTTGTAAAATTAGTTTTGCAGGATCACATGTCCTCTCAGTTCAGTAGCAGAACTTCCGTCAACCCAGATGGTATAATTTTTACCGGCCTGAAGCGCACCATCAACAACAGGCGCGGTTACTACACCAGCAGCTGATAGGGTAAATTTAGTACCTGGATCAACCTGTATATAATTCGAAAGACTCGCATAGCCTACAGATGGGATCAGATTTGCCCCGCCTGTAACAGCTACTGCAATATTATTTGCTAAAAAGCCATTGATGTTGACAAACCTTACTTTGGCTTTTCCTGAAACAGTAGTTAAATCATCTGCAAACACACCTAAAGCAATCGTTCCATCAGCTGTTTTATAATAAAGGGCGGTCAGGTAAGTTCCGATCTGTACGCCTCCCTGTGCACTGGCGTTCGCCGTGGTAGCACCGGCATCAGCAGATGCAAACGTATTTGTACCAGAAGTAAAAACAAGGTAATCGGAGTTGTTCCCGTAACTTACGGCAGTTGTTGTTTTTTTAGCATTATTTACATACAAATCCTGCGAGGCAGATCCTTCTACAGCGTTTACATACCTCACCCTCGCTTCCCCAACCGGTTCTGGTGTAGGGTCACTTTTTTTACAGGAAGCTATTGAAATCATTAAACCGGCACCAGCAATCACAAAGGCTACCCAGGCCTTCGATGATAATAAAAATTTTCTCTTCATATCTTTATTTTTTTTAAATCGGTCAAAAACAAAATGGCTCGGTCAAAAACCAAGCCATTTATCGTTATTTTGTTTATAAATTAATTGTAATTGTTTAACATAACCGGCATCACCAGCATCAGGACGTCCTCGTTCTCATCATTGGTCTGAGGGATCAGCAAGCCGGCCCGGTTTGGTGTAGATAGCTCTAATGTCACCTCTTCGCCGCTTAAATTGCTCAGCATCTCTATTAAAAACTTAGCATTAAAGCCAATTTCCAGATCTTCACCCTCATACTGGCAACTCAAACGCTCATGTGCTTCATTGGCAAAATCAAGGTCTTCAGAAGAGATATTTAATTCGCTGCCATTGATCTTTAACCTCACCTGATGCGTGGTTTTGTTTGCAAAAATAACCACCCTGCGTAGGGTATTCAGGAACAAAGCCCTGTCTATAACCAGTTTATTTGGATTGTTGGCAGGAATAACCGCCTCATAATCAGGATAGCGCTCGTCAATCAAACGGCAAACCAGGTTAATGTTCTCAAATTTAAAGAAAGCGCTGGTTGCATTGTAATCTACAGATACGTTGATGTCAGTAGAAGGCAAAGCCGCCTTTAGCAGGGTTAGGGCTTTTTTAGGCAAAATAAAAGAAGAACTTTTATCTGCTTTACTGTCCATACGCCTGTATCTTACCAACTTGTGTGCGTCTGTAGCTACAAAAGTGATGTGCTGATCAGAAAGCTGACAAAAAACACCCGTCATAGCCGGCCGAAGTTCATCGCTGCTGACAGCAAAAATTGTTTTGGTAATGGCCTCAGTTAAAACAGAAGCTGGCAGGTTTACAGATGAAGCATTTTCAACAACCGGGATTTTAGGAAAATCATCCCCGTTCTCTCCGCTCAATTTGTATTTACCGTCGCCCGCGCTGATCTCGATAGAGAAAGTACTATCGTCAATATTGAAAGAAATTGGCTGATCGGGCAGTGTTTTTAAGGTGTCCAGTAATATTCTTGCAGGAACCGCAACTTTACCTCCTTCTTTGGATTCTACAGGCAAAGAAGTGGTCATGCTGGTTTGCAGATCGGTAGCAGATATCGTTAAATTTCCATCTTTAATCTCAAACAGGAAATTTTCCAGTATAGGCAAAACAGTACTGCTGCTTGATGCACCATTAACTGTTTGCAAATGTTTTAAAAGCGTTGATGTGGATACAATAAATCTCATAGTTATGATCTAGTCAGTTCTCAAAAATATAAAAATTACCTTGCATACTTATGTTTACGGTAATAATGTTGAAAAATTGCGAACGATATTAACAATAGTAAAGGTCCAATTAAATTAATCAGCTGCCATTGCAGCTTTTCGGCACGCAAACGCCCCTTATCCAATAACCTGATTTTAACCTCTTTATTGCGCAGGGCGATCAGATTGTCGGCATTACACAAATAATCGGCAACATTTAACAACAACGCTTTATTTCCGTAACTCTTTTCGGTATAACGGTCAAAACCCAATGGAAAAACAGAGCCATCCCTGCTGCTTACCTGGTTCTTAAAAACATCACCATCACCAATCACAATCATTTTACTGGCTTTGCCAACAGGAGGAAGCCCATAATTTTCAATGATCCCCGCCGGTACAGGTCTGTTTAAAAATACAGAAGGAAAATTCCCTTCCAACAGTACTGCAACAGCTTTTGGAGAACTTGCATACTCACGGGGGTCGGGTTGCTCGGCCACCATCTGGAGCGACAGCAATTTGGGTGCATTAAAAACTTTATTAAATGGCGAGGTATGCAGAATGATCTTTTTGCTGATGCCTTTTACCGATATCGTATCTACCGTACTTACAAATTCTGCTTTTACATCATCTATGTTTTTTACGATGGCACTGGCCGTATCAGGCATCAGTAAAGGATAATAGACCCATGGAGCCAGCTGGATCTGCCCTTGTCCTCCGCCCATTGCCAGGGGGATCTCTGTGCAGTTGGCATCAGCAACCAGGTTATAATTTACCCTGGCACCATACATAAACAACATATCGTCCAGGTTTAGCTTGCGGTTAAAGGCCAGCTGCTCCCCGGCACCTTTTAAGCTATCCAGGTTGGCCCCCACCTGATCTATACACCATACCACACTGCCGCCCTTCATTACAAAATAATTGAGCTTATATTTCTGTACTTCTGTAAATTCTTTTTGAGGTTTGGCTATAACCAGCGTATTCAGTTTATCCAATCCATTTTTATCAATCAGGTCAAGGTTTACCCTACCCACTTCATAGCTATCTGAAAGGCTTTTGATGGCATCCTGCAGCTCCGGATCAGACAATTCGCCATTGCCTTCGGTAAAACCTATCCGGGGATGTTCGCCGGTCAGCACCTTTTGAATGGCCGAAGTGAATACATATTCCAGGTTCTGTATGGAATGATTGATACTTTCTTCATAACTGCCACTGGGATTGAGGTTTTGGAGCAGTCTGACCGGAAAGCGCTTATCACCACTGCTGACCATGGCCATCGGAAAAATAACCTTCTGCGCAAAACCATTGTCATTTTTAATGTTCAGATTGGTAGGCTCTATACCTACCTGATACAGGTTGTTGATGGCTGTATCCTGTTCCGCTGCTGATAAGCCGTCAATCGGATCGGCAAATACAATTTTGATGTCTGTTCCGGCGTATGCCCTGTAATCGGTCAGCAGATCTTTTGCAGCACGCTGCAATCTTTTAAAAGCAGCCGGAAGTTCTCCGTCCAGAAAAACGGTAATCAGGATGGGCTTACTGGCATCTTTCAAGATCGATGTTGTTTTAGGGTTCAGCGTAAAGCGCTTTTCTTTGGTAAAATCTATTCTGGTATATACAAACTGCGAAACGATGTTGAGCAACAGGAGCAGCAATACAAAAATAACTGCTCTGCTCTGGTATTTTTTAAGTTTTACCATTTCCGCCCTCCTATCACTAACCTTGCCGCCCCTAAAAACACAAGTATAAAACTGATAAAGTATACCAGGTCCCGGGTATCCAGCACCCCCCTGCTTATGGACTGATAATGTTCATTTACACTCAATGACTGAAATACATTTTCAAAATAACTCAGGCTAAACAACTGGCTTAGGGCATCAAAACCAATATAGGCTATAAAACACAAAAATGCAGCTACAGCAAAAGCGATCACCTGATTTTTGGTAATGGAAGAAGCAAAAATACCAATCCCTGTAAATGCAGCCCCCAGCAGCAATAAACCAATGTACGAACCAATGACTGCCCCGGCATCGATGTTTCCTTTGGGCAAGGCCAATTGCGATACTGTAAAATAATAGATTAGTGTAGGAATAAGGGCAAACAGCAGCAATATCAGGCAGGCAAAATACTTGGCAAGCACAATTTGCCAGTCGGTTACGGGCCTGGTAGCCAGCAAAACATAAGTACCTTCCCTTCTTTCTTCGGCAAAGGAGCGCATGGTAACCGCAGGAATTAAGAACATAAATAAGAAAGGTGCCAGGCTAAAAAAACCGGTCAGCTCTGCATAGCCATATTCCAGTACAGAGGTATCAGGAAAGAACCAAAGCAGTAAACCCGAGACCAGCAAAAAAATACCAATCGTAATATAAGCCATCAGCGAATTCAGCAAGCTGAACAATTCCCGTTTAAAAACTGCGTACATGCACCTGTTCCTTAAAAATTATAACCTGCCCTTAAACCAGGAAAAGACAAAGTGCCGGTACTTCTGGACCAGCTTTCGTAACGCAGCCCAATATCTATAGTCCCTGTCCCGGATACCGGGAATTCTGCGCCCAGACCTGGAGCGTAGGTAAAGGAGGTTCCCGAACCATAGCCATTGGCCGTAGAGATGGATATCCCCAATTCGCCGGCAACATAAACATGCGGTATGATGAAATACCTTGCACCAGCTTTTATAGGTACAAAACCCTGTTTATATTTAATATTGGAGAAAACAGCCGGCCCCTGGAACCTGATGTAGCCAACATTACCCGTAATGATCAGGTTTTTGGCAACCGGTTTCTGATAAAGCAGTGAAACACCAATTCCATAGTCGGCGATGTCTTTAAAATTCCCTACCGGAAAGGCTGCTTCCAGGCCAAGTCCAATTTTTGATTCGTTGCCATTTGTTTGTGCCAGGCTGTAATTCCATGTAAAAAAGCATGCAATAGCTATTGATAATATTTTCTTCACACGTGATTATTTTGAATGATGCAATATTATAAAATATAGCTAGCATAACAAAAATTAGGATATTAGTTTCTTCAAGTCCATATCAAGATAAAGCAAGAGAGGACATCATGAGTGTAAGGGAAAATGACAAGAATTAACTATTTCAGCGATTAGAATGGATAAATACCTTTGCCCAATAGCTTTTAAATTATGAAACGCCGTTGCATCTTTCTATTATGGGTTCTGATCACTTTCTGTTTATGAACTGCAAAAAAAAAGTGATCCTGAAATGAATAATATTAAAAAAGCTTATATGAATAAAGATTTTTTTGATTAACATTGATATACATATACTTCGATAGTTAAACCGGCAAAAACCAACCTATTCTCTCCTGACCAATGACACAAAAATTCATAACGATTGCCAATTGTAAACTAGCCTATCTTGAAAAAAACAGCACTGCTCAAAACACCATCTTTTTTATCCATGGAAACTCGGTTTCTTCCCGTTCCTGGAAGGCACAGTTGAGCAGTGAAAGGTTACAGGGATACAGGTTAATTGCTATAGATTTACCTGCACATGGTGATTCTGGAGCTTCAGCTGATCCAGGTGCAGATTACAGCATACCAGGTTTGGGGGCAATTGTGGCTGCTGCCATTAAAGTCTTAACTGCAGATCGTCCTTACATTTTGGTTGCTTTATCGCTGGGAACGAATATAATGGCTGAATCTCTGGCCTTCGGTCTCCATCCTGCGGGAATTGTACTTGCAGGAAGCTGCCTTATCGGAGAAAAATATACGCTCGACAGTTTTGTTTATCCTGATACAAATGTTGCAGTAGTTTTTACAGAACAAGCTCCGCAAAACGAAGTCAGGTTATATGCTTCACAGGTGATGAGCAACAGTGATGCATCGGTAGTGGAAGAATTTGTGACAGATTATTATCAGGTAAAGTTGCCCTTCAGATCATCATTGAGCGGCAGTATCCAGGAACAAAAATACAACGATCAGATTGCATTGATCCATGCAGTTGACAAACCTGCATTGGTCATTTTTGGAAAAGACGAACAGGTTATAAATCCCGATTATTTAGATGATGCACCATTTAAACTATGGCAGAACACCGTTTTTAAGATTCCCGGAGCCAGCCACCTGGTACAGTCCGATCGCCCGGAAGAATTCAATAAATTACTGGCTGATTATGCAGCCGCGACTTTCATTTAATTTTTCGGGCAACCGGAAGATTTTATATCAATCCATTTTTGATGCAGAAGCTAACCAGGGCAACGGCATTAGGGGTATTTGTTTTATCCTGCATGCTCCTTCGGTGATTGATTACCGTATGTTCACTGATAAACAACTTGTCTGCAATCAGTTTACTGCTCAGTCCTTCAGCCATCCACAATAAAACTTCTTTTTCACGCTTAGACAATAGTTTATCCTCTTCATTTAAATGATAAACTTTTTTATAGATGGTTTGATGGGCAGCAGTACCATTGATGTTAATTTCATCTACAGTCTGAACAATGGGCAATTCATTACCAAAATTATTGATGTTGATCAGCATGCCCATACTGAACATTGGATTTCCTGATTTATCAGATAAAAAGCAACTTCGCTGCAAGAGTTTTTCAGATGCTCCATTCCTGTTTTCTACACACCAGTTATAAGAAAATACATAATTTTTATGATTTTCTGGTGGTATATTTTGCAGGATATTTAATCTGTCAGGAAAAATTTCTTTATTGAAAAGCTGTAGATGATCCCGCTGATAGATCTCGAGGGTATGGCTGACCCCTTCTTTTAAAAAACACTCCGATTTATATCCTGCGAAGTTTTCCGACATATTAATGTACAACCCTGTTCTGTAATCCAACAGGTAAACAAAAGGCACGCTATGGCGGAAAAAAGATTGTGCAAATCCATTGGCATTTATAAAATCATCAAAACCAGTAAGCTGAAATTCTTCCGAATCATAAACATTGCTTTTGACAGATTCCAGATAGCTTAGCCAGGTTTGCTTGTTTTTTCCTTTCATTGTCAAAGTTTATTTATACTCAAATGTCCAGTCGTAAGCCTTATTTATAGTTTGGACTACCGGGGTATTACTACCAGGAGCAGTGACATAGCTTTTATAAATGTTTTCTTCTTTAATTGCTACAGGGTAATCATCATTTGCATAGGTGATGCTAAACTTTCGTGTACTGGTCAGGTCGGGAGCACCAAGATCACTGGTGAATGTAGTGATGCCGATGTTTAAAGGATGATTTTTATCAGTGGAAAAGGACAGCAGTCCGGAAATGGCAATAAACTGGTTGTAAAAAGGATTTTTCCTGGTGTCGTACTGGTTATATGCAATCTCTTCAACTGCCCGCCCCGCTTCAGTATAAGTACTTCGCTTGGCTATATTCCCTGCAGCATTATACTGGAAGCGATATATGTTCATTATCCGATAGGTTTCTTTGTTCAGGTTATCATAGCCCGAAACAATAAAAGATTGTTGTTCCAGCAGCTGCTTCTGCTCATTATAACGGAAAGAATCATAAGCACCTGGCCTGAAAATAAGACTGCCATCTGGCGGTCCCTGCCGGCGTGTAAAACTTGTGGCTTTACTGAGCAGGCCTTGCGTGTCATAGGTATATTCAACATACTGGGTCAATTCCAAAACGAGTGTGCTGAGGTTAAAACGGTACAAATTACGCTTACTGAGCAAACCTGCCCCGTTATATTCATAACTGTCGTACTGTCCATTGCTTTGCGCAACAACACCAGCTGGCAATTCAATTAAATTGCTGGTAACTTTTATCAGCCTGCTGCTGGCATCATACAAAAAAATAAATTCGCTCTTTCCGGGCACCGATGGTGTAGCACCAAGCTCTTTCTGGGTTATTCTGTTAACCAGACGTTCATTTACCGGGGTTTCATCTTCCGGAGAAGTTGACTTTTTACAGCCCGACAGGGCGATTAGACCACATAAAAAAGCGTATCCAAATGACCTCATCATATTTTAATTAATTTTATATCCTGTTATTCCTGATAATAAAATTACCAGTAAAACAGTATACAGCATATAGTAATTTCTTGTCATTTTTCTATTCCTTTCCGGATAGGTTTAACTCGTATTTATATGATCGATTTTTTTAGCGCAAAGCTTATCAAAGCAGTGGCATTGGGCGTATTGGTCTTATCCTGCATATTGCGGCGGTGACTGATGATGGTATGCTCACTAACAAACATTTTTTCTGCTATCATTTTACTGCTCAAGCCTTCAGCCATCCACAGCAATACTTCTTTTTCACGTTTAGAAAAAAACCTGTCTTCCTCATTTATAAAATATGCCTTTTTATAAATGGTTTCGCAGCTGCTTAACCCCTCGGGATCAATTTTATCAATGGTTTGGAAAACAGTGTTTTTATCATTGTAATGAGTTATATTGATCAGTATTCCCATGCTATATATGAGGTTGCCCACCCCATCAGATAAAAAGGAATTGCGTTGCAGATAATGTTCGTCTTCACCTTTCCTGTTTTTAACTGCGGTATTATATGAAAACACATAATCTTTATGCGTTGATGTGGGGATGCTTTTCAAAAACTCCAGTCTGTCCGGAAATATTTCCTGGTTGAACAGCCTCAAATGGTCACGTTGGTGTATTTGTAAGGTATGATTGATGCCTTCATTTAAAAAACATCCGGATTCATACCCTGCAAAGTTTTCAGACATGTTGACATATAAACCAGTTCTGTAATTTAACAAATAAACAAAGGGTATGCTGTGCTGAAAAAATGAATGCGCAAAACTATTGGCCTTTATAAAGTTATCAAAATCAGCCAAATTTAATTGTTCGGATTCGCAGAGCTTACCATGCATGATGTCCAGATAATCAAGCCAGGTTGGCCTGTTTTTAATTCTCATAGCGTGTTAATTCGATGTATAGCAGAATGTTAGGGAGACACTAACGAATATACACAGCTTAAATTAATAATACAACATAAAAAACAGCATTACCAAATAAAAAAAGTATAATTCATCAAAAATATTTAGCAATAGATTTTTAAGCACCCCACTAATATTGACATTTATGAAACAAACATAAAATGGCAAGAAATAGCTATTGATCACCGATTAACCAAATTATAGTTTTGCTAGCAATTCACACATAATTTACTACTTAAAATAAAATCGATGAAAAAAAAGTTAAACTATTTATCAGTATTTTTTTTAGCATGTCTGCTATCCAGCTGCGCTACCATATTTGGGGGCAAGGTAACCAGCGCACAGCGCACTAAACCAAAAGAAGGAGAACCGGCACGTAAGGTCAGACCTGTTGCCGTTATTGCAGATGCACTAATCTTTTGGCCTGGCCTTATTGTAGATTTTGCTACTGGGGCAATTTATAAACCAGCACCTAAATCAGAATCAGAACCTAAAGTTGAAGCGGCTTCAGTTAAAAAATAATCTGGCATTTGCATAAATAATTACTCAAAACCATGTTTACTCACACTAAAAAAACACCATTCATTATTGGTTTAGGCCTAACCCTATTGTGCCTGTACCCTGTTATTACAAATGCCCAGTCAAGTCCGACTGAACCAGCCCCTGTATCCTACAGAAAAAACCTGGTTAAACTAAACCTTGGCGGGTTGGCACTTAAAAGTTATAATTTCAGCTTTGAACGACTCTTATCCAAAAAAATCAGCTTTGTCGCGGGTTACAATACCATGTCTGAAAACAAACTTTCAGATTTACCACTCATCAAAAAAGCTTCAGAAAAATTGCTGGATGAAGAAGATGACATTAAAAATGATTTTGACAAAATTACAGCTGCCAACAAGGCATATACGGCAGAATTTCGTTTTTATACAGGGAGCCATCCTGGTGCGAGGGGTTTTTACGTTGCCTTATACGGCAGGTACAACGATACAAAGATCAATTATGCTTATGATTATGAAACCAATTCCAAAACTTATCATTTACCTGTAAAATCAAAAATTACGGGCTTTGGCGGAGGTTTGCTGCTGGGTACACAGTTCATTATTGCCAAACGTGTGGCACTTGACTTCTATTTTGGTGGTCATTATGGGAAGTCGAAAGGAAATGCTGATGCATTGGCTGATTTAAGTACCATGACCCCAGAGGAGAAGGCAGACCTTAAAAATGAACTGGAATCAAAAGTTGAAATAAGCGGCAAGCAATATTTAACAGCAACAGTTACCAATGAAGGCGTAAATGCTAAGGCCGATGGGCCATTGATTGGTTTGAGAGGTGGATTAAGTCTGGGAATAGCATTTTAACAATTAAACATATATATATGAGAAGCGCTTTAACAATACTGATTGCATTAATTACAATCAGCACAATCAGTTCCTGCAAGAAAGATGAAAAAGCCAATAGTCTTATTGTCGGGAAATGGTTTTTTGAAAAAATAGATTACGTTGAATTTGAGGATGGACAAAAGACCACCTCTACTGAAACAGGAGGTCCGGGTGATTTTTTCCAGTTTGACGCAGATGGAAAGTTTTCTGGAAGTACCTGGTCAAATAAGATTGAAGTAAGTACCTGGGAGCTCATCAACAATAAAATGCTCAAAGTAAAACCGAACAGTGAGATTGACTGGCCTGAAGCCGGCATGGAGATAAAGACCCTAACCAGCAGCAGCCTGGTTTTGTATGAAAAGACAATAGAGGGCAATAATTATTATGAAACTACGGTTTACTTAAAGAAATAGGGGAATAAGGTAGGGGAAGTAAAAAGCCCTTCCTGAATGATCGGGAAGGGCTTTTTATAGCATCTGTTCTTAATTACAGACCAATGTTGTAAGCTAATCTTAAACCAATGAAGCCACTGGTTGTTGAGTTAGCTGACCAGCCTTCGTAACGTGCGCCCAGTTCAATTGAACCTTTGTCAGCTACAGGGAAGTCAACACCAATACCTGGTGCATAAACAAAAGCTGTTGAGCTACCGCTTTTGGTACCAAATGCAGCACCTAATTCAGCAGCACCAAAAAAGTTCTCACCAAAATAATACCTTGCACCAGCTTTAACCGGAATAGCGCCATAATTTACTTTTCCAATGATAGGCAGATCTTTAGACTGAAAATTAGTAAAACCTGCACTACCAGTTACCAATAGATTTGCAGCAACAGGGTGCTGATATTGCAATGAACCTCCATAACCAAAATTGTATGAATCACCAAAATCACCCATTGGGAAAGCGAATTCAGCACCTACACTTAATTTAGGGGCTTTAGTTTGTGCATTTACACTAGAAAATGCAAATAAACCTGCAACTGCTGTTAGTAGTAATAATTTTTTCATTTTTTTACTATTTAATTTTTAATTTGATTTATCCGTTTGACGCAAAAAGACTGCCAAGAGTTACAGAAACTTATAAACATTTTAACACTTTTGTGTCAAAAAAGCTGTTTAAATAGCAAAAACCAACAAAATCAGGCAGTTGACCTTTTTTCTCAGGAAGTCAGTTTTTTAAATATCTCTTCAAGGGAGGTGGTATTGTGCTTATTTTTTAATTCTACAATTGAAGCATTGGCCACAATAGTACCTTTATGGATAATGATCACATCGTCGCAAACAGCCTCTACTTCCTGCATAATGTGCGTAGAAAGGATCACTGTTTTATCTTTACCCAGGTTCCTGATCAGCTCACGGATATCGCTGAGCTGATTGGGATCCAGTCCGGAAGTGGGTTCGTCAAGGATCAGCACCTCGGGGTCGTGAATGATGGCTTGTGCCAGGCCCACCCTTTGTTTGTACCCTTTGGACAACATGGCAATCTTTTTATGCTGCTCGGCAGTAAGGCCTACCTGTTTAACCGTCTCTTCTACTTTTAGTGCGGCATTTTTTAGCTGATAGGTATGGGCTACAAACAAAAGAAACTCCTTTACATACATGTCCATATATAAAGGCGTGTTTTCAGGTAAATATCCCATAATCCGTCTCAGTTCAATACTTTGGGTCTGTGTATCATAGCCAGATAAGCTGGCCGTTCCGGAACTGGGTGCTGTATAACCGGTAAGCATGCGCATTGTAGTGGATTTACCTGCACCATTAGGGCCTAAAAAGCCAAGTATTCTGCCGGGCTTGGCTTCAAAGCTGATTCCGTTAACCGCCTTTTGTTTACCGAAATATTTGACCAATGCGCTTACCTTAATGCTCAATTTCTTCTATTTTTAGATGTAATGAAAAGATCAGGTTCAAAAGTAGGAAAAACAAGGTCTTATTCCTGGAAACCATTAAATATTTTATCTAAGTTTGCATCATTATGGCAAAGAATACTAACGACGAGCAATTTAAAAATGTAATATCACACGCTAAGGAATATGGTTTTGTATTTCAAAGCAGCGAAATATATGACGGACTAAGTGCTGTATACGATTATGGACAGCTTGGTGCCGAATTAAAAAACAACCTGAAAACCTATTGGTGGAAAGCCATGGTGCAGCTGCACGAAAATATTGTAGGCATCGACTCTGCCATATTTATGCACCCCAAAGTATGGAAAGCCAGTGGCCACGTAGATGGCTTTAACGATCCGATGATCGACAATAAAGATTCTAAAAAACGTTACCGTGCCGATCAGTTACTAGAAGATAAAATAGCCCGTTACGAAAAAGACGGCAAAACAGATAAAGCTGCGAAACTGCAGGCTGATATGGACGATGCCTTGAAGGCGGAAGACCTGCAGCAACTGAAAACCCTGATTGAACAGCACGAGATTGCATGTCCTGTTAGTGGTACAAAAAACTGGACAGAAGTGCGACAGTTTAACCTGATGTTCAGCACCCAGTTTGGTGCCATGGCAGAGGGTTCTGAAGAAGTATACCTGCGCCCGGAAACAGCACAGGGTATTTTTGTGAATTTCCTGAATGTACAAAAATCTGGACGCATGAAAATTCCTTTCGGAATTGCACAGATTGGAAAAGCTTTTAGAAATGAAGTGATTGCCAGACAGTTCATCATGCGTATGCGCGAGTTTGAACAGATGGAGATGCAGTTCTTTGTGCGTCCGGGTGAAGACAAAAAATGGTTTGCCTATTGGAAAGAGGCCCGCCTGAAATGGCACCTGGCATTGGGCACACCTGCCGAAAAATACCGTTACCACGACCATGTGAAACTGGCACATTATGCCAATGCCGCTACTGATATTGAGTTTGAATTTCCTTTTGGCTTTAAAGAGGTAGAAGGCATCCATAGCCGCACAGATTTCGACCTTTCGCAGCATCAGGAATATTCGGGCAAAAAAATGCAGTACTTCGATAATGACCTGGATGAGGCTGGTAAGCCTTATGGCAATTATGTGCCTTATGTAATAGAAACTTCTATCGGCTTAGACCGTATGTTCCTGCTGACCCTGATCAATGCTTTTGAAGAACAGGACCTGAGTGAAGGTGATAAACAAGACAGCAGGACCCTGCTGCGTTTACATCCCTGCCTGGCTCCTTATAAGGTGGCAATTTTCCCGCTGACCAAGAAAGACGGGCTGCCTGAAAAAGCAAGGGCGATTATGGATAACCTGAAACTTGATTTCAATTGCATTTATGAAGAAAAAGACGCTATTGGCAAACGTTATCGCCGTCAGGATGCCATTGGCACGCCTTTCTGTGTAACGGTAGACCATCAGACACTGGAAGACGATACGGTAACCATCCGTCACCGCGATACCATGGAACAGCAGCGCATTGAAATTAAACACCTGGATGAGCTGATTGCAAGTAAAACGAGCTGGAAGACCTTGCTTCGTAAAGATTAGAAATTACCTTCTCCTCGGAGAAGGTAATTTTATATTGGCACAAAAGTAAAGATCAGGCCGGAACTTTATCCTTTTTCTCTCTTTGCCAAAAACGGTGCTGAGCAATTGCCTTAATAAAAGCCTCAGGTGTAGCTTCTATCAGTATACCTGCCTTTGCATCTGCATTGCCATTTTTCAATTTAGCACCTACATAACTTTGGTTGATCAGTTCAGCGCCTTTACCTGTGGCGGCTATGGCTTTGCAATGTCTATAAGCCTCATTAATAAAGTGAACAGCATCAGGTTCAGCCAATAGGGCGTCAATGCTTTTCCCTCCACCTGGTACATACACAGCATCAAATACCACTGATGTACCTGTCAGGAAACTCATGTCAATTTTGATTTCTTTACCAGCCGAATCCTTTAATGTGCCATTTTTAGGCGCAACCACTTTAACAACAGCACCAGCAGCAAGAAGTGCCTTTTTCATATTTTCAAAGTCTGCTGACTCAACACCATCAGCAGCCAGGAAAGCAACTTGTCTGGTCTTAATACTGTCTTTTGGCGCATTGGCCATACTCAGGGCGGGTGATTTTTCAATTTCTGATTTTACTTTAACCGGTTTATAATCTGCCGGATTGGCATCTGCACCAAGGACATGGTTAACAGGCTCCTGCGGTTTACCCGCTTTTAAACCTAAACTCTCCGCTACGGTGTTTGCAAGAGGAACACTGATTTGAGTAAGGAGGTTAACCATTCTTTGCCGGATTTCAACCCGTTCTACTTTACCCAATTCAAACTTTAATGCATCAGCAATATGGTTTTGTTCCGGCTCAGACTGACTGTTAAAGAACAAGGTAGCCTGACTAAAGAAATCCATAAAGCTTTTACTCCGTGCCCGTACTTTATGCGCATCCACACGTTCTTCATAAGAAGAAAATCCACCCTCGGCTATTGTTGCCTGGGCAGGGCTTCCGCCAGCTACAGAATTTGGATGATAACTGCTCTTCCCTACATTGATTTGCTGACGCATATGTCCATCACGCTGATTATTATGTACCGTATTCACTGAACGGTTAATGGGGATTTCATGAAAATTAGGACTGCCCAAACGGGACAATTGTGTATCCGTATAAGAGAATAAACGGCCCTGCAATAAAGGATCATTGCTGAAATCTATACCCGGAACCAGATGACCAGGGTGGAAAGCAACCTGTTCTACCTCGGCAAAGAAATTATCCGGATTGCGGTCCAGCACCATTTTACCAATTCTCTGAACAGGCACCAACTCTTCAGGGATCAGTTTAGTCGGATCCAGTAAATCGAAGCTAAACTTATGCTCATCTTCTTGTGCAACAATCTGAACGCCAAATTCCCATTCCGGGAAAGCACCGCTTTCTATCGCATCATGTAAATCCCTGCGGTGAAAATCAGGGTCTTTACCAGATATTTTTAAGGCTTCATCCCAGGCAACGGCGTGCATTCCAAGTATCGGTTTCCAGTGGAACTTGACAAAGCTGGATTTCCCTTCAGCATTAACAAACCTAAATGTATGGACACCAAAACCCTCCATCATACGAAGACTTCTCGGAATTGCCCTGTCCGACATGGCCCACATGATCATATGCATAGATTCAGGACTGAGTGAAATAAAATCCCAAAAAGAATCATGAGCTGTAGCAGCCTGAGGTATTTCGTTATCAGGTTCGGGTTTAGCCGCGTGGATCAGATCTGGAAATTTTATAGCATCCTGGATAAAGAAAACCGGCATGTTATTACCTACCAGATCGTAATTGCCTTCCTGTGTATAAAATTTGACAGAAAACCCACGAACATCTCTTGCCAGATCAGTCGAACCTCTGAACCCGGCAACAGTAGAAAAGCGTACAAACACCGGTGTCTTCACAGAAGGGTCCTGCAGAAAGCCAGCCTTGGTATACTTACCCATAGATTCATAAACCTGGAAATAACCATGGGCACCTGAACCCCTTGCGTGTACAATTCTTTCCGGAATTCTTTCGTGGTCAAAATGCGTTATCTTTTCTCTCAGGATAAAATCTTCCAGTAAAGAGGGGCCCCGTTCTCCGGCCTTCAGCGAATTCGTGTCATCATTAATTTTAAGACCCTGATTGGTGGTCATCAATTCGCCCTGATCGGAAATGGTATCCGGCGCAAGATCTTTCTGTTTTAAATTGACTGCGTTTTCAGCATTTGGCTTTTTCTTTTCCATTGTCTTACTGATTTATAGGTTGATGTTGTTTTAAAAGTTGAAGTCCCTGTTCATTACCTTGTTGTACGGCAATGTCCAATACATCCATTCCCCGATTGTCTTTTATCGTCAGGTCTGCACCATGTTGAAGGAGCAATGCAATCAGTTCATTGCGTCCAAACATTACAGCAAACATTAAAGCAGTCCCGCCATTTCCATTCAACAGATTTACATTAGCCTGATGAGCAATAAGCAACTCCGCAATATCTGCATAGCCTTTAAAACAAACCCCCATAAGTGCAGTATTGCCGCCAGTATCTATGCCGTTAACATCTGCCCCTGACCGAAGGAGTAGCCTGGCTGCTTCCGTTTGATGATTGTAACAAGCGATGATCAAAGGTGTATAACCTTTATCATCTCTCAGTTCAAGGTTGGTGTTCAGATCTATTATTTCCTGCAATAATAGTAAATCACCTGTCCTTGAAGCATGAATTAAAGCCGATATGATGTGATCCATAGTGCTAAGAACATCTGTAGCGGGAAATTGTTTATTTGAAAATCAATTAGAATTTTTAATCTTTTAAAATTTTACTGATCCCGTATTCCCAGTTCATCCTGGCAATATTCAATACCGAGATACTTTGCGGACATTCCACCTCGCAGGCCTCGGTATTGCTGCAATGTCCAAAATCTTCAGCATCCGTTTGCTGCACCATAGACAAGGCCCTTTTCCTGGATTCTACCTTACCCTGTGGCAATTTGGCCAGATGGGCGATCTTAGCCCCTGTAAACAAAGCAGCACTCGAGTTTTTGCAGGTAGCTACACAGGCCCCACAGCCAATACAGGCCGCAGCATCAAAAGCCGATTCGGCCAGTTCATGGCTAACCGGAATGCCATTTGCTTCTGGTGCCTGACCAGTATTTACAGATACAAAACCTCCGGCCATAATGATCCTGTCGAATGCCGAACGGTCTACCCTAAGGTCTCTTTTCACCGGAAAAGCCTTGGCCCTAAAGGGCTCAACGTAAATGGTATCCCCATCTTTAAACTCGCGCATATGCAACTGGCAGGTGGTGAGGTGTGCCACCGGACCATGCGCACGGCCATTGATCATCATACCACATTGCCCGCATATTCCCTCCCGGCAGTCGTGATCAAATTCTACCGGCCGCTCGCCTGCCAGCACCAGTTTTTCGTTCAGTGTGTCCATCATTTCCAGGAACGACATATGAGGAATTACCTCATCCAGCTCATAATCAACCAGTTTACCGATACTACCAGCATCTGTTTGTCTCCAAATCTTCAGATATATCTTCATAACCTCATTGCTTATTTGTAACTTCTTACGGCCAGTTCAACATTTTCAAATTTTAAGGGTTCAGGAACCAGCAATTCTTCCTGGCCTTTACCCCTATATTGCCAGGCAGATACAAAACAAAACTGTTCATCGTTCCTTAAAGCTTCTCCTTCGGGGCTCTGGTATTCTTCCCTGAAATGTGCTCCGCAGGATTCCTCCCTGGTCAGTGCATCATAGCACATCAGTTCTGCAATTTCCAGATAGTCACTCACCCTCCCCGCCTTTTCCAGTTCAGCATTCATCTCATCCTCCTCACCAGATACCTTCAGATTGTGGTAAAAATCATCCCGCAATTTGCGGATGTCATGAATTGCTTTTAACAAACCTTCCCGGCTCCGCGACAGGCCGCAATAATCATATAGCAGCTTGCCCAGAATTTTATGGTAGTGATCTGCCGTTTTATCGCCTTTAATTTCCAGTAACCGGGATAAATGTGCCCTTACCTCCACCTCTGCATCTACAAATTCCTGCCTGTTCAGGTCAAGACGCGGTACCTTAATTTCTCCGGAAAGATAATTGGATACCGTGTAGGGTGCCACAAAATATCCATCAACACAAGCCTGCAGTAAAGAATTTGCCCCCAGGCGGTTGGCCCCATGGTCCGCAAAATTGGCTTCCCCCAATGCAAACAGGCCAGGTATAGTGGTCATCAGTTCGTAATCTACCCATAGGCCGCCCATAGAGAAATGTGCTGCCGGCGAGATCATCATGGGTTCCGCATACGCATCGGTAGCCGTAATTTTACGGTACATATCAAACAGGTTGCCATATTTCTCTTTGATCTTTTGTTTCCCCTGCTCCCTTATTGCCTTAGAAAAATCGAGGTACACAGCATTCTTTTGCGGCCCTACCCCAAAACCGGCATCTATACGTTCTTTGGCTGCACGTGAAGAAATGTCGCGGGGCGCCAGGTTCCCGAATGCCGGATAGCGCCGTTCCAGGTAATAGTCACGTTCTTCCTCAGGGATATCATTTGGGTTTCTGTTTTCTCCTGTTTTTAATGGCACCCAGATGCGTCCGTCGTTTCTTAGCGATTCTGACATCAGCGTAAGTTTACTCTGGTAACTGCCCGATTGCGGCAGAGAGGTTGGATGTACCTGGGTCCAGCTTGGACAGGCCATAAAAGCTCCTTTTTTATGCGCCCGCCAGATGGCAGATGCATTGCAGCCCATAGCCAGGGTAGACAGGTAATAGATCTTTCCAAAGCCCCCTGTAGCCAGAATTACGGCATGGGCCGTATGTCTTTCTATTTCACCGGTATCCAGGTTTCGTACAATTACCCCCCTGGCCTTGCCCGCTACCACAACCAATTCCATCATTTCATGACGGGTATGCAGTTTCACATTTTTGGCAGCCACCTGCCGCATCAGCGCCTGATAAGCTCCCAGCAACAGTTGTTGCCCCGTTTGTCCCCTGGCGTAAAAGGTACGGCTTACCTGTACCCCGCCAAAAGAACGGTTATTTAAATAGCCTCCATACTCCCGGCCAAAAGGCACGCCCTGTGCTACTGCCTGGTCAATCAGCTGTGCCGAGCATTCTGCCAGACGGTATACATTTGCTTCCCTGGACCTGAAATCGCCACCTTTAATCGTATCGTAAAACATACGGTAGGTACTGTCGCCATCGTTCTTATAGTTCTTGGCCGCGTTTACCCCACCTTGTGCGGCCACAGAATGTGCCCTTCTGGCCGAATCCTGAAAACAGAAAGAAGTGATGTTATACCCCATCTCTGCCAGCGATGCCGCCGCCGCACTACCGGCAAGTCCGGTACCTACCACTATCACATCCAGTTTTTTCCGGTTGGCCGGGTTTACCAGCTTCGCATGGTCTTTATAAAAACTCCATTTATCCTTTAATGGCCCCGGTGGTATTTTAGCATTCAGTTCCATGTTATGTATGTTGGGTTAAGTAAATGTAAATGGGTATAATGGCAAAGCCGAAGGTGATGATATAGCTGTACCAGGTTCCAAAAACCCTGATCCACCGCACATATCTGGGATGGTAAACACCCAGACTGCGGGCGGCACTAAAAAAACCGTGCAGCAGGTGAAAACCAAGCGCAAACATGGCCAGTACATAAAAAAGCACATACCACCAATCGCGGTAAACCCCAACAACAATCGTATACAGATCCTTATGCCCATACTCGTCGACAGGCAACCCGCCAAACTTGTACTGGTACCAGAAATCTTTAAAATGAAATACCAGGAAAATAAGGATCAGCGTACCCAGTATCCCCATATTGCGCGAATACCATTTGCTGGAAATGCGCCGCTGGTCGTGCAGGTACTTCCCCGCTACCCTTTTATTTTTAAGGGTAATGAGCAGGGCATCCAGACAATGAATAACTATAGAAGCATACAATACATAAGAAATGACCTTAATGAAAATATTGCCCGATAAAAGTTGAGAATAACTGTTAAAACTTTCTTTTGCCTGTTCTGCAGGCAATAACAACTGCAAATTTCCCAGCAGGTGTATAACCAGGAAAAAGCACAGGAACAATCCTGTGAGCGCCATCAGCGTTTTACGCATCAGTGTAGATAAGGTGCCTTTCTGATCCATTTTTTTCAATTAATATATGCCGATAACTTTCCACCACATACCGCCAATACCCATCCAGATCACCAGGAAAACAATACTTAATATAAAACCCCGCGACCACCATTCTTTTACTTCCACAAAGGTACTTCCAAAAAATACCGGTGCCGGCCCATGCCCGTAATGGGTTAAAGTTCCATAAATCCCACCACAAAAACCCAGCGAAAGGGCCAGTAACATTGGCGGGATGCCAACAGAAATACCTACGCCCAATAGAGCGGCATACATAGAAGCTACATGCGCAGTTGCGCTGGCAAACATATAGTGGCTGTAAAAATAGACCAGTATAATGATCGGGAAAGCCATTGTCCAGCTCATGTGGCCTATTTTAGCTTTTACCAATTCACTAAACCAGGGTATTAAGCCCAGTTGGTTCAATGCACTACCCATCATTACCAAAGCCGAGAACCAGACGATGGTATCCCAGGCCCCCTTCTCACTTTTCACATCTTCCCAGGTCAGCACCTGCGAAAGCAGCAAAAACACCAGGCCTATAAAAGCAGTGGTAGTGGCATCAATTTTAAATATATCTCCGGTGATCCATAAAAAGAGTAACACAAAAAAAGCAAGCAGCATCAGCCATTCATTTCGCGTTACAGCGCCCATCTCCTTTAACTTTTCGGAGGCCATTTTTGTCGCGCCTTTTGTTCTTTTTAATTCAGGGGGGTAGATTTTATAGAGCAGGTAAGGCACAGCGATAAGTGAAACGAGGCCCGGTACTATAGCCGCCCACATCCACGACATCCAGGTAATGTGAATGCCCAGATCGGCCGCAAACTTCTGGCACATAGGGTTACTTGCCGTTGCAGTAAGGAACATGGAAGAGGTAACGAGGTTGATGTTATAGCAGCTGAGCGACAGGTAAGCCCCCAGTTTGCGGTGCGTTTCCGGCTGTTCAGGAACAGAGCCAAAATTAAGGGCCATAGATTTCATGATGGGATAAATGATGCCTCCACCCCGCGCTGTATTGCTGGGAATTGCAGGGGCCAGTACCAGATCTGCCAGGCCCAATCCGTAACCCAGTCCCAATGAACTGTGCCCAAATACCCTGATAAAAAGATAGGCAATCCTGCTACCCAGCCCGGTTTTTATGAAACCGCGGGCAATAAAAAAAGAAATACCTATCAGCCAGATTACTTTGTCACCAAAACTACTTAAAGCCAGCGAAATAGATTTACCGGGGTTTCCGGGGGCCAATACCCCGGTTAAGGCCACAACTGCAATAGCGATCATAGACATGGTGCCCATGGATGCTGCTTTGAGGATAATGCCCAGAATGGTGGCCAGAAAGATGGCCAGCAAATGCCAGGCTTCGGGTTTAACTCCTTCAGGAACCGGTAAAAACCAGATCAGCAACCCGAAAGCCAGGGTTACCAGCATCATTTTGTAATTGATCTCTTTCATCACGTTGTTGCATTTGTTAGCGTTTAGTATCAAAACCGGGCCTGCACCTGGCATATAATTCTGTTGGTATTGTATTGCGTAGTATTGGGAATATTATTTTCATAACGGTCCATCAGCAGACCCATTTGCACACGGATGGCATAAGCTTCTGCAAAAGAAGCACTGACCATAGGAATATAGCTTTGCCTTGCATTACCGTTCTGTTTAAAATCAGCATCCAGATATTCGTACCTTAAAGCAAACTCCAGGCTTTTAAGTCTTGTATTTTTAAAACCATACCCAACATTAGGTTGCAGATAAATGCCCCGCATGGCAAAGTGGCTGACAGGAATAACCGGATCTGTCTGATCAAAATAGGCAACACTGTTGATCCCCTGTTTATATTCCGAAACAAATTCCACATTCCACCTTTCATTCAATTGCTTTTTGTAGTCGATATCGGCACCATAAGCCCATATTTTCTGTCCCATATTTTTACCTGCACCAGCACTTAAACCCAGGAAGGTACTTTTACCAAGCCCAAATACGAGACGTGCCGGAACAATCTTTCCATCGTCATTGTCGCCGGTCTGGTTTCTGTTATTGCCATTATAAACACCTATATAATACTTTAAGGGGATACTGCTATTTTTGATCTCTCCAAAATAGCTGGCACCGATCTGGAAACTCTGCCAGCTGTTTGACCCAAAAAGATAATACTGATTGGAATAATCTATGGAGCGGACAAAATCAACCGGATAATTGTCTTCCTGCCCAAACTGTGGCCTGAACTGTCCGAACTGAAAATTTACATAATCATTTACGCTATACCTGATATAGGCATTTTCGAGTACTTTGTTTTGTGGATTTCCTGTAAAGTCGCCAAAATTGACCAGCATAACCGCATTGATCCGATCATTGATTGCCGCACTCAGCTGCAGTCTGGCCCTTTTTACAGAAAAGGAATTGTGTGAAAAATGCTCCGTACCGGTATGGTGCCTGCCGGTAATGTCTACATCATTGTCGAGTGAATAGTTAAACTGTGTTTGCAACATGCCCGAGAAATTGATCTTATTCTTTTCAGAAAGGGCGACATTTATGCCCTGGGCATTTGTTAAAAAAGGAAGAAAAAGCAACAAATAGAGATAGCGTTGTTTCATGAATACGTTGTTAACAACAATTAAACAAATCTTTACTATATTTTGTTTTTATGTTATATTCAAGGTCATGAAGAATACTACACTATTTTTATCCATACTTACAACTGCGCTGATGGCAGGGCTCTTTTATAGCTGGTCAATTTCAGTTATGCGCGGCCTGAAGACATTGCCCGACAGGGAATTTATCCTGTCGATGCAGGCCATGAACCGTGCCATTCAGAATCCTCTCTTTTTTATATGTTTTTTTGGTGCGGCAATATTTTTACTGATCAGTTGTTATCAGCAATTTGGCCCTTCATTAAATCGGGAGTATTATCTTTTGATAGCAGCAACCCTGATCTATTTAATTGGCGTACCAGGCCTTACAATTTTTGGTAATGTTCCGTTAAACAACATGCTGGACAGCTTTGATGTAAATGGTTCAAGTGTGGATTCACTTTCGAAAATGAGGTTGGGATTTGAGGCGAAATGGAATTATTTAAACAACATGAGAAGCATCGCTGCAATCCTGTCTACCTGTTTACTGCTTTTTGCGAAAATAGGATAGAGACGCTGCTGCTTAAATTAGAATAAATATAATTGGCTGATTAAAGATCATTTTTGACATTCCAATCCATATCTGCTGCCACAAAGTGGCCAAGATCGGTTTAATCCCCAGCTAGGACAAAAATCCGTTCGCCTTGCATTTGCTAATGTATTATTGTTAAATATCATATTTAGCATAAAAAATATCCATGAAATTTTAACCATTGTAATCTGTTTTGTACATAGGTTTACACTATTCAAGAAATTTTTAATTAAACAAATGAATGCAACTAAAATATAGTTGCAAATTAATTCCTATATTTGCATGAGTAAAATAGATAAACTACTGACAAGGTTTTATTCAAAACCTAAAGATTTTACCTGGTCGGAGGCCATTAAGGTTTTAAATTATTTTGGCTTTGAAGAAATGAAAAAAGGTAAAACTGGTGGTTCCAGAAGGAAGTTTGTCAATGGAAATAAGGATGTGATCAGTTTACATGAACCGCATCCAGGTAATATTTTAAAAGGATATCAAATTGATTTGATAATACAACAAATAAATCCAGATTATGAAGAACTATTTTGAGTATAAAGGATATATTGGATCAGTAGAGTTTAGTGCAGATGACCGGGTCTTTTTTGGAAAGATACATGGGATAAATGACCTGATAACTTTTGAGGGTGCTTCTGTAAGTGAGTTGGAAGATGCTTTTAAAGAAGCTGTTATAGATTATCTTGCAACCTGTAAAGAATTAGGTAAAAACCCAGACAAAGTATATAAAGGGTCTTTCAATGTAAGGGTTTCAGAAAAACTGCATTATGACACAGCCCTGCTAGCAAAAAAGAAAGGCGTTAATCTTAATGAGGTTGTAAAGGTGGCGCTAAACTATATTATAAAACATGAAGAGCTTGTTAGCAAGGAAAATTTATCTGTGCATTAGGAAATTCACTTATACCCCTACCCACCTACTGTCACTTACACTTTTTCTGTTAACTGCTTTAAAAGCAATATAAACCTGTAGCCCTTTGCCAACAAAACTTAAAGGCAATTCTATTTCATCTTTGCCGGTACTTCTCCGGGTACCACTTAGTACATACACGGCTTTATCCAGCTCCGGGCAGTAAATGAACAGCATGGTACGGTCATTTTTAATGCCCCAGTCCATATCTGATGCCACCTGCCAGGTAATTTCCAGTAGTGTGCCTGTAAATGTAGCTTCAGGTAAAATAGCCGGTTCCAGTGTGCCTTTGCTCAGCAAAACTTTGCTGTAATCCAGTGTAATATCCGGGTACTGGCCCTGCAGGGCATTTTTAACATTGTACGATACCGCAGCATTGTGTGGGTTTTTATCGGTACCCTGTACTTCCAGTTCAAACCCTACATTTACAAAAGGCACTGCCGGCTGCAGGAATTTAATTATTGTGGCCATTTTTTGCCTTGTAGCCAATTGTGCAGCACTTGGTTTTTTATTGGATTTGCCGATGTGGCGGATTACTGTTTTACCTTTTAATTGATAGCTCACCAGGTTACCTAGCTTGCCTTTAAATTCTCCGGATATACCGTTTGATGTTGCCATAGTTTTTTATGATGTTGGTTAGTAGTTAAGTATCAATAACCGGAAGGGTTAAGGATTTGTTTTGTACTGAGGATATAATGGGCAAGTATTGAGTATGCCTTGATTAAGCCTGGGGGTATAGCAAGGCTTAACCAACCCTTGCCCAATGGTTACTCAAGGCATACGCAAAGTTGAACGCAAACATTATTATAGCTGGGTTATTTGCTGTTGATAATGTAAACCCACGTTTTGTTTCATTGTGGCTTTCTTCCTTCACAATCTGCAGGATGTATACTTCTTGGATCTGTAAATGGGCCCAAAGCTGCCAGACGTTTACTGAGGAAAGCAAAGTTTTATTTTATATTAGAGAAAATAAAATTAACATGACCACAGTTACCCAGCAGACAATAATCTTGAATAAACTGAAAACAGAAAATTTAGTTGAAACTTTTCAGGGAGTCGAAATGGGTGATTTGGTTTTGATCGGTGATCAATTTAAGGCAAAACATATTACGTTCCATGATGCAAACTTTAATGGAGACGTACATTTTGAAAAAACCAACCTACCACAAGGAATCAGCTTTCAACATGCAAAGTTTTTAGGACATGTACAGTTTAGCGACATTACCTCTGATTATGACAGTGCATTGCAACCAGAGCAACAATTTGGATTGGTATTTGAAGACTGTCATTTTCATAATGAAGTCAGATTTTTAGGTAGTGTAAACGATGTTAATTACCATGTGAAGTTTGAACGCTGCACGTTTGATTCGGAATTGAAAATCACCAATATGAATATATCTGGTGGTGGAATCGAATTGTCAGATTGCACCATTTCTAAAGATTTAAAGCTAATAGATATCAATGGCCGGTCAGCAATTATACTTTACAATAATGTTCTAAATGGCTCCTTACATTTCTCAATGATAAAGGCATGGGACATCTCGTTTTATGGAAATAATACTTTTAATGGAAATGTAAATATTCATAATTGCGACTTAAAACACGTTTTGTCGTTTAGAAATGTAACCATCGCTGATTATGTCCATATATCGAGGATTCGTACAAGTGGACTGGGGTTAATTATTTCGGGATCGTCTTTTCTTCAGATGGTAATTGTAGATTTCCAGGATCAAAAAAGTTACGAACCTACCGGGATTTCTGGTTTTAATTTCAGTGATACCAAATTCGCAAACGGCATCCAGATTAATGGCCTTATAAACGCTTTACATGACAAACCAAAAGTTCAGAACATCACTTTAGATATGTCGGGAATGATCAGTGGTAATATTACGTTTAATTATCTTGATGTTCGTCGTTTGCGGTTGTCAGGCTATAATTCTTCTGCGAGTGTTGCCTTTAGAAATGTACATTTTAACGAGCTTAGTATAAAAACTTTTGTAAATGATGGCGGATTAATATTATCAGATGTAAAAGCTTCAGGCAGCTGGAAGGATGGAGAAGATAATTCCAGGTCTGTTTTGAAAATTGAAGATAGTAACCTTGGTAAAGCCCAGTTACTTGGCAGTAATTTTAAGTCATTTGATGATTTTTCACTTCATAACGTAATACTACAGGATATATCTACATCTATGATGACATGGCCTACTTTTTTACAGTTGGATCGCCAGGATATAGAAAAAAAGAAAATTGAATTAAAAAGTGCCAAAAAAAGTGGCAATAAGGAAAAAGAGGAAGAAATAAGAATCCAACTTTTCGATATACTTTATTCAAAAAAAGAAATAAACAGGCAATTAAAACTTGCTTATCAAAAGCAGGGAGATATACCCCTTTCGCAGAAATTCCAACAACGTGAAATGAAGTATTATCTTTTGCTCAATAAATATGAGCGGCCCAGGCGATTAAGTGAATATCTGATTTTAGTTAGCAGCCAAACAAATAATTTTGGCCAGAGCTGGCTTAAAGCATTTAAGTTATTGATATTAGCTTCCTTTGTTTGTTATATGATTCTTGCATTTCTGGTTACCAAGCGTCTTGACAGATCACATTTTTTAAGTACATGGCCGGAAATTTATTATAACTTAAAAGTATTCTTCTATTATGAGGTAAAAATCTGGTTGATTGTATTAAACCCGGCCCATTATTTAAAAGATATTGATGAAAACATTAAAGGCTTATCATTTTGGGTATATTTTGCTGATATGTTTAGCCGCATTGTAGTCTCTTATTTTATATTCCAGGTGATCAGTGCCTTTAGAAAGTTCAATAAATCTTAAATTAAAATATTTTTTCTTTTTTGTGGTTCATGTAAAGGCTTTTGTATAAGTTCGTTAAAATAACTAACTTTAATACATACTAACTTAACAGGGGAAATGAGTGCTTACAGCACATATACCGATGAGGCACTGGTAGTTCTGTTAAAACAGGGCGATGAGCTGGCATATGCCCAGATTTACGATAGATACTGGCCTTTGCTGTTCCGCTTTTCCCGAAGGATGCTGCAAAATGATGAAGATGCCGGTGATGTGGTTCAGGATATTTTTGTAATGATCTGGTCTAAATCCCAAAGCTTAGAACTTAAGGTTTCGCTAAATTCCTTTCTTTATGCCTCTGTGCGCAACAGGATTTTAAAGCACTTTGAAAAAACAAAGGTTAGAAGCAGCTACCTGAAATCATTGGAAACATTTATAGATCGTGGCGAAGAAATCACCGATCATACCATTAGGGAGCAGGAGCTTGCCAAATTGATAGAGCGTGAGATTAATTTACTTCCTCTTAAAATGCGCGAAATATTTTTATTGAGCCGTACTGCAAACATGAGCTACAAAGAAATTGCCGAGCAATTGAACATTTCTGAACTTACCGTAAAAAAACAGGTTAGCAATGCGCTAAAGATCCTTAAATTAAAATTAGGTTCATTATTCAGCATTGCCATTGCAATGCTGTAAAGTTTCCTGAAAAAAATATTTTCATTTCATCTACTACTTTTTACCGAGCAACCGTTCATAACCATAAATGGAGCAAAAGCTACATAGTATGGAAAACCGAAGAGCCCAGGAATTATTAGATAGGTATCAGAACAATCTGTGTACCGAGCACGAACGTGCTATTGTGGAAAGCTGGTTTTTAGACCTTGCTAAAAACAAAGAGGACAACTTGCCTGAGCCAGCATATGAACTGTTAAAGCAGGACTATTGGAACCGTATCCAGGCTCAACAGTTAAAAGATAAAAAGAGCATTAAACTTTGGCCAAGTATTGGCGTGGCCGCTGCAGTTATTGGCTTAGCTGTTTGCATATATTTCTTTACTGCTCCAAGTCATCCCAAACCTGGTTCAGGATCTCCGAGTTATGCCAATGACATTGGCCCGGGAAAAAATACAGCAACACTGATCATAAACAAACAAGGTAAGGTGATACAACTTAGTGATGCCAAGACTGGGGTAATTTTTAACAAAGATAAAGTAACCTATAATGATGGTACTGCAATAGGTGGTCGTGATCCTGAATTTAGTTCAGGAACTCAAACAGACAAAGCCGTTCCCCTTAGCCTACTCACCCCCCTTGGTGGAACGTATTCTACAATACTACCCGATGGCACCAAAGTTTGGCTAAATGCTGATAGTAAATTGGAGTTTTTATCAAATTTTAGGAATGTTGCCCAAAGAATTGTAAAACTTACCGGCGAAGCCTATTTCGAGGTAGCAAAAGATAAAGCACATCCTTTTATTGTACAGAGTGCCGGACAAAATGTAACCGTATTAGGTACACACTTTAACATTAGCGCCTATAAGGGCGAAGGGATCAGGACTACCCTACTGGAAGGCAGTGTAAAGGTGAACGCAGTAAGCCTAAAACCCAACCAGCAATCCCTCCTAACCGGCAATACCATCAAAGTTAGCCAGGCTAACATTGAAGAAACAATGGCCTGGAAAAATGGAAACTTCATTTTTAATGGTGAAAGCATACAAAACATTATGCTGAAGCTACAGCGCTGGTACGACATAGAAGTGAATTACCAGGGCGATGTAAGTACTGAACTATATTATGGCAATATATCCCGTTTTAAAAACATAAGTGAAGTATTAAAGATGCTTGAAAAAGCACAAGGCGTTCATTTTAAAGTAGAAGGAAGGAGGGTTACGGTTACACAGTAACCACACGCCTCAATTGAGCTATACCACCAAACAAAAAAAAGTCACCTGGCTGTAACCAGATGACTTAAAGATTAGCCCTATTGTTATAAAGTAATTATAAACCTCGCAATGCCCCTGCACCTTGTAAATGTTAAGGCAAAGCGAACCGAACTAAACTGATATACAAATGTATAATTTTTTACAAAAGAAATTAGGTAAGCCTCCGCGCTGCTTAAATAAACTGTTACTTGTTATGAAAATCACCAGTTTCATCATAACTGCAGTCATCCTTCAAGTAAGTGCAAGCAGCTTTGCGCAAAAAATAACGCTGTCAAAAAATAATGCTTCCTTATTAGAAGTTTTTGCCCAGATTAAAGCACAAACCGGATACGACTTTTTGTTTAACGCCAGTACCCTGAAAGATTCGAAAAGGGTGAATGTGAATATCAGTAACATGGAACTGAAGGATGCGCTTGACAAGGTGTTTGAAGGGCAACAGCTGGCTTTTTCCATAGAAAACAAATCAGTAGTAGTTTCAAGGAAAACGCCTTCCTTTCTGGACAAGATACTGGGAAGTGATAATAGTAATCTGCGTGGTGTTATTGATGTTAAAGGTAAAGTCCTTAATGAAAACGGGCAGCCGCTTTCGGGAGCGTTGATTAAGAAAAAAAGCGATAGCCGGGGTGTAACTACTGATGCAGGCGGCAATTTCTTTTTTAAGGGAATTGATGAAAAAGATATGTTGATTATTTCTTATCTGGGTTACGCCACACAGGAAATAAAGCCTTCTGCAAGCCCTATTATTTACATGAAACTTACTACCAACGCGCTTGACCAGGTGGTGATCCAGGCTTATGGTACTACTAGTAACAGGTTAAGAACAGGAAATATAGCCACAGTAACGGCAGCAGAGATTGAACGGCGGCCAGTCACAAACGTATTGACTGCGCTACAGGGAAAAGTAGCTGGGCTTGAAATTAAAGCCAGCAGTGGTCATGAAAGCGGAGGGTTTAAAGTGGAGATCAGGGGGCGTAAATTTTTGAATGATAGACAAAACCCAGATCCACTTTACATCGTGGATGGCGTTCCTTTGACAGTTCTTGAATTTAACAATACCGGATCCCCCGATGGGGGCAACGGATTTCTTCAGGGCGGAATTGATGCACCACAGGGAATAAGAGGGCAAAGCCCGCTTTTCAGTTTAAATCCAAATGACATTGAAAGCGTTACCGTACTGAAAGATGCAGATGCAACTGCCATTTATGGTTCGCGAGGTGGAAGTGGCGTGATTGTAATTACCACAAAAAAAGGAAAAATAGGAAAAACCCAGCTTGAGGCTTCATTTACTTCAGGTATTTCCAAGGTGCCTAAATTTTATGATTTGATGGACACAAAAGAGTATGTGGCCATGCGTAAAGAAGCTTTTCAAAATGACAGAATAACTCCTGAAGCTTGGAACGCTGGTGATCTGGTTGTGTGGGATACTACCCGTTATACAGACTGGCAAAGGCTTTTATACGGAGGTACTGGTAAAAGAAACATTGCCCAACTCAATTTAACTGGAGGACATAATCAAATGACCTTTCGTTTGGGTGGAAATTTTACCCGTACAACTGGAGTTAATGCTGTTAGTGGAGGTGTAGAAAAGGCTTCTTTACAATCCAATTTGTCACATACTAGCCTAAATAACAAATTGAATTTATCTTTTACTAATATTTTTAGCTATCAGAAAGTTAACGAAATCAATTATATGGGCGGGTTGGCGTTGCTGGCACCTAATGCACCTCCTATATTTAACCAAGCGGGCAAACTAAATTATAAAGAATGGAACCCGGTGACAAGCTTTCCGTTCGGAGAGTTAGGTAACCCTCCCTATGAATCGAAAAGCAATTTCCTTAATAGTCAATTGCAGGTAAAGTATCAGTTTGTCAAGAAATTACAATTCACCGCTAATATCGGATACAGTAGCCACTTGGTCAACCAAGTTCGAGTTAACACAATTGCATCCCAGGATCCAGAACTTAATCCCACAGGAAGCTCTGGCTTTGGGAATTCTCAAGGACAAAGATGGATTGTTGAACCCCAATTTAACTTTCAAACAGAATTATCAAAAGGTAGGCTTGATATTATGACAGGTGTATCATTGCAAAAGACTTCGCAAGAAGGAAGCAGTTCTAATGGCAGTGGCTATGTTAATGACAATTTGTTGTATTCCGTCGCAAATGCTCCATTGACATCTACTTCCAATTTTAGAGCACAATACAATTATGCAGCGATTTTTGGGCGGATTACTTACAATTGGGCAGATCAATACATAATAAATTTATCGGCCAGGCGGGACGGTTCTTCTCGATTTGGCCCCAACAAACAATATGGGAACTTTGCTGCCGTTGGACTTGCGTGGATATTTACAGAAAACAAGTTTTTTGAAAATCATTTTAAATGGTTAAGTCTGGGCAAACTTCGTGCAAGTTATGGTACTGCGGGAAGTGATGGAGTAGGCGATTATAGTTTCTTGTCCAGGTGGACAGCGAATACTTCAATAGTTACCCCTTATCAGGGGGTGACATCTTATGCTGCAACTCAACATTTTAATCCTAATTTACAGTGGCAGAGAAATAAAAAAATTGAGGTGGCTTTACAGTTAGGATTCCTCAATGATAAAATTTCAGTAGAGTTGGTCAACTATAAAGATCGATGTGGGAATCAATTGGCAAACTACCCACTTTCAATTATAACTGGTTTTAGCGGTGTTTTGGCCAATATACCTGCAACAGTGGAAAATAGTGGTTACGAAGCAACAGTAACAACAAACATTGTTGATAAGAAAGACTTTTCGGTATCTTTAAATTTTAATATAGGGGGCAATAAAAACAAGCTAATTGCATTTCCTAATCTGGAACAATCCCCATATTACCTTAAATATTTTGTTGGAAGGCCGCTCAATTTATCATCTGTTTTCCATTATACAGGTATCGACCCACAGACTGGCCTATATACTGTTGAAGACTTGGATAAAGATGGTGCTATTCGATACACAAGAGACAAAATTTTAAACGATAAATATCTAAGAAATTATAATATTAGGTTTGCTGGTGGTTTCGGCATGGATTTCCGGTATAAAAGCTTAAATGCCAATTTATTCTTTTCTTATGTGCGCAAGCCCTTTGAAATAAGTGCCATTTTCAATGGTATTCCAGGAACATTTGGATTTGGAACAGACAATCAATCTACGCAGTTGCTTAATCGCTGGCAGAATCCTGGAGATCAAGCCTTGTTCGCTAGATATACGACGATGTCCAATAGCTCAGATACTTTCTTTCAATCCTCGGATGGAGTTTATTCAGATGCCTCATTTATAAAATTGAATAATGCTTCACTATCGTATGATTTACCAAATAAGGTCGCAAAAAAAATTGGAGTTGGTAAGTTTAACGTCTTCGTAAGGTGTGAAAACATTTTTACTATTAGCAGATATAATGGCTTAGATCCTGAAATGATTTATTTGGGTTTACTACCTCAATTGCGAACAATTACAGTTGGTGTTAATGTTAATCTCTAAAAAACAACATTATGAATTCTATAGATAAAAATGGAATAAAGGCAACGATTAAAAAACAGATTGAAATTGGTTTAATTGTGCTATTGGTAATTCATAGCGGATGTAACAAATTGGTCGAAATTGATCCTCCAGTGGATACCATAACTACTGAGCAAGTATTTGCTGACGATAATAATGCGATAGCAGCAGTTACGGGGATATATAGCAAACTTGCTGGGAAAAATGAACCTTTCTCAACTGCGAATGGAGGGACTAGTATAGTTACAGGACTTTCTTCTGATGAACTTGCAATTTTTAGTTCAGCTCAATCTTTAATGGTTATTTATCGTAACGAATTGGTCGAACGGGGACCTCATGTTCAAATTGATGGACTTTGGAGACGAACATATGAATACATTTTTCCGATAAATGTCTGCCTTGAGAACCTCAATAAGTCACCAGGAATTACTGCAACAACTAGATTAAAGTTACTTGCTGAAGTAAAATTTTTAAGGACTTTTTGTTATTTCAATCTGATCAATTTATATGGTGATGTACCATTTGTTGAAACTACGGACTGGGACAAGTCACGGCTAACAAAAAAAATGTCTAAAGCTGAAATCTATCAAATTCTGATCAATGACTTATTGGAGATTAAAGGAGTACTTCCGGAGGATTATACTTCTTATAACAATGAAAGGGTTAGAGCCACAAGATGGGCTGCAGAAGCATTGTTGGCGAGGTTGTATTTGTATAACGAAAATTGGGTACAAGCCGAAATTTCAGCAACCAATGTTATCAGCAATACGTTGTATTCTTTACCACCAAATTTGAGTGATGTCTTTCTTAAAAACAGTAAAGAAGCCATCTTGCAGTGGCACAATTCTTCCAGTGTAGGGAGTGTTACTCAAAACATCACTCCTGAGGGCTATGTCTTCATACCGCAATTCAATAACAGGCCACCAGATTATTTTTTGAGCAACCAACTATTGAGTTCATTTGAAGTCGATGATAAAAGAAAAATAGATTGGATCAAAACGATCACTTATTTGAATAAGCAGTATAGCTTTTCTTTTAAATATAAAAAGGGGTTTCCTGATATGGTTCCCAATGGTCCGGTTACTGAGTATTCTATGGTATTACGCCTGGCAGAACAATATTTGATTAGGGCGGAAGCAAGGGTCAACCAGGATAACATTAATGGTGCAAAAGCTGATCTGGATGTGATTAGAAAGCGGGCAGGATTGGGAGTGACAACAGCTACTAGCAAAGAACAACTTTTGGCGGCTATAGAACAGGAACGAAGAGTAGAATTGTTTACAGAATCTGGCCATCGCTGGTTTGATTTAAAAAGAACTGGTAGAATTGATGCGGTAATGAGTGTAGTTACACCGCAAAAATCCAATGGTGCCACAATATGGAAAAGTTATCAGCAAGTGTACCCAATACCTTACGGAGAAATAACATTGAATCCTAACCTCACACAAAATTCCGGGTATTAATTCTATAAAAACCCATTTAAACCATCAAAATGAAATATACAAATAAAATATTGACGGCTATTGTGTTGACAATAGGCCTATCATCTTGTGATAAGAATGAAGAACCATCACCCTTAAGCTCTTTGTATGTGATTAATGGAACAGTTAACCTGCCTTCTGTTAAGGTAAATACGACCGGAGCAGCCTTCGATTTTTCTAAGTTTAACGATCCGATTGGTTACGGCGCAGGCAAAATATACAGCGTAAAAGCTGGGACAGTAACCATTATGGGTGCGTCCTCAGCTACGCCAGCAGCAAATCTGTTTAGCTTTACCCGCGATTTTAAACCCCAGGCTATGTACTCACTTTACCTTGCCGGGCAAATGCCAAATGTAGAGACAGTAGTGAATGAGGAAACTTATCCAAAGTATACGGGCGAAGTAATAGCAGTTAGAGTGATTAACCTGATGCCAAACAGCACACCACTCAACGTAACATTGGCTAGTACTCCGGGGGTAAATGAATTTACTAATATCGCTTACAAGCAGCAAAGTAACTTCAAAAAATATGCGGCAACAGATGCAACACCAAGTGATTATTTTGACTTCCAGGTGCGCGATGCTGCGGGAAATTTGATCAGCAATTATCTTTTTGGCTACTATGATGCAATTAATGGCAAGAATAAGTATATCACACTGGTAATTACCGGAATGATTGGGGGTACCGATGCCGCTACACCATCGGTATCTTTTTTATTGAGTAATTAATAAGAACCTGTGGATTGATGCTCTATTGTCCATAAACGTTGATGCGGGAGGCATGGTGTGGTTACAGCCTCCCGCATCAACAAAATTTATTGAAATATAATGGAACCAACCGAGCATTGGTTGATGAGTTTATAAAGCAGGGGGATGTTGTGATTACCAAATAAGGAATAAAAAAATGCTGAAGATAGTAACCAGATAATGTCGCTCATGTTTGGTTATACAGAAAGTTCGGGAAGGTGCCATTATCCATTGCCCTTTCCGGCTTTTTATAAACAATATAATGCACTAGTACTGTTGAAATGAACAAACTAATTAAATTATCTAACTAATGGAACAAAATGAGTTACCGGAAAACCCAATGGCTTTTTTAACTGGCAGAAAGGATGGAGTGTTTACCACAGAAGATCTGATGCGGCTTGGACTGACCAGGGATGAAGCCAATAAGGTAATGAAGCAGCTTTGCAGGGATGGTGTAGTACGGCTGGTGCCGGTGGTTAGTGGTATGAATTAAATGAAAAAATTAACGTCTCTCCTTTCATAAACGGGTGGGTTTATATTGGAGCCGGGGGTGTAAGCAACTCCCGGTTTTTTTAAAGTTGAGGTTCATCAAAATATTGATAATGTAGCCAAATAATTATGATTGATAAAAATATTTTACTGGCCCGTTTCTGGGCAAACGCCAACCAGTTTACAACTGCCGACGGTGTTGAGGTTGACCTGCATGGTGATGACATCGTAGTGGTATCTACCACATTGAAAAATACGGCCGGAGACTTTCGCGAAATACAGATGATGGCAGAATTTGGTCTGGATGCTTTTTTAGCCGAAATGGAAGTTCAGCTGCTGGATGATGTGATGGAAATTGACCTGAACATGTTGTTTGCCTGGCTGATTGGCGGCACAGCAGGATATCATATCATGAAGGGAAACACTGAATAAATGAACATACTGCCATACATTGCTGCTTTGGAAAAGGTACTTGCAGAATTGCCGGAAAAAGGCCATTTGCTTACCCTGCATGAATATGCCCTGGACGACCGGATCTTGCTGCACAAAATGATATTCCGTTTTTTAGATTTTAGTTACGCGGAAACAGTTTTCCTGCTGAAAGGGCTGATCATTTATCAGCAGCGCTGGGGTGAGTTAAATGAAATTGCAAAAGAAGGGATAAGAGAAGTAAGCACAGTGCTGATGC